>JAYTQX010000224.1:0-5887 GCA_043746455.1 Pseudomonadota bacterium | reverse complement strand
GTTGAATGAGCTCGCGCAACTTCCCGGCCTGCAGGTGACGGGTCGCACCTCGTCGTTCGTGTTCAAGGGCCACGACGAGGACCTGCGCGAGATCGCGCGCAAGCTCAACGTGGCCTACGTGCTCGAAGGCAGCGTGCGCCGCGCCAACGACCGCGTGCGCATCACCGCGCAGCTGATCCGGGCCGAGAGCGGCTTCCATGTGTGGTCGCAGACGTTCGATCGCCAACTCACCGACATCTTCGCGGTGCAGGACGAGATTTCCGGCGCCATCACCGCCGCGCTCAAGCCCAGCCTGATGGGCGTGGCCGCGACGGCGCCCGTGACGGCAAAGGTGGCGGTCAGCGCGTACGACGCGTTCCTGAAGGGCCAGTCGCTGATGGCCCTGCGTGGCACGGACAATCTCAACGCGGCGCGCGAGCAGTTCCAGGCCGCGCTCCGGATCGACGGTGACTATGCGCCGGCACTGGTGAGCCTGGCGCGCACCGACGTGCTGATTCCTACCTACGGGAATCTCACCGGCGCGAAGATGCAGCCCTTCATCGCCGAGGCCGAACAGTCCGCACTGCATGCGCTGAAGCTCGACCCAAACAACGCCAGCGCCCACCTCGTGCTCGGCTCGCTGCACTCGACCTACCAGTGGCGCTGGGAGGAGGCCGGGCGCGAATTCGAACTGGCCCAGAAACTGGCACCCGGCAACGCCGAAGTGGCGAACTTCTCGGGCGACTACTACCGCATGCTGCTCGACCCCGTGCGCGCCTTCAGCACCGAGCAACGCGCGTTCGAGCTCGACCCGCTCGCGCCGTTCAACCTGTGGGACCTGTGCTGGGTCAACCTGGCGTTCGGTCGGTACGCGCAGGCGATCGAGCACGCCAACGCGACCGCGCTGATGGCCCCGGACGACCTGGATGCCTACCAGGTCTTGGTGCTGTCGTACGGAAAACTGCGTCGGTTCGACGCGATGCACCAGGCCATCGCGGATGCGCATGCGCGCACCAAGGCCTCGCAATCGCAGTACCTGTTGCTGGACGCGTGGGCAGCACTCGCCGAAGGCAAGCGCGAGGAGGCCCTGCGCCTGCAGGCGTTGCTCGAACCCTATGTCGAGGCTGGAGAATCGTCCAGCGCCTTTCATGGCTACAACTATCTTCTGCTGGGGGATTCCGCCCGGGCGCAGACCTGGCTCGAGCTCGCGTACGAGCAGCACGATCCACAACTGGTCGACCAGACGCCGGTGAACCTGGCGCCGATCGGACAAGACCCGCTCACGCGCAGCATCCTGGAAAAGCCGGGGTTGAAGGAGCTGGTCGAGATCCGCAAGCGCAATGGAACCTTCACCACGCCATGAGCTGGTTCCTTGACAAGCTCAAGCAACGCAAGCTCGTGCAGTGGGCGCTGGCCTGCGTGGCCACTTCGTTCGCACTGCTGCAGGGCATCGACATCGATCCACGCTTCGCGGCGATGGTGAAAAAAAATTGGTTTCCCGGAATGAGCGCATGAGCCTGCTCGCCGAACTCAAGCGCCGCAACGTGATCCGCATGGCGGGGTTGTATCTCGTCGGGGCGTGGCTGATCCCGCAAGTTTCGAGCACGGTGCTGCCGATGTTCGGTGCGCCAGATTGGCTGCCGCGCACGGTCGTGATCCTGCTCGCGATCGGCTTTGTGCCGACACTGATCTTCTCGTGGATCTACGAGCTGACGCCGGACGGCATCAAGCGCGACGCCGACGTGCCGTGCGAGCGGTCAGTCACGCCACAGACCGGACGCCGTATCGACCGCATGATCATCGCCGTGCTGCTGATTGCACTTGTATACTTCGGCGTCGACAAGTTCGCGCTGGCGCCGCGGCGCGACACGTCGCCGATGCCCTCGACGCCGAAGCCGGCAAACGACGGCGCCGCCGCGCCGGAAGCCAATGCGATCGATGGCAAGTCGATCGCGGTGCTGCCGTTCACGGACTTGAGCCCGACTCACGACCAGGAGTATTTCTCCGACGGCATGGCCGAGGAAATCCTGAACGCGCGCGCGCAGGTCCGCGACCTGAAAGTTGCCGGCCGCACCTCTTCGTTCCACTTCAAGGGCATGAACGAGGACCTGCGCACGATCGGCAGCACCCTCGGCGTCGCCAACGTCCTTGAAGGCTCGGTGCGCAAGCAGGGCGACAAGGTGCGGATCACGGCACAGTTGATCCAGGCGTCGAATGGATTCCATCTCTGGTCGAACAGCTACGACGGCGACCTGAAGGACGTCTTCGAATTGCAGGAGCGCATCGCGCGTGCGATCACCGCCCAATTGCAAGTCGTCATCGTGGGCGACCGGAAATCCAGGCTCGTACCGATCGCCACGACCAGCCCGGATGTGCACGAGCTGTATCTCCAGGCAACCGCCGTTTTCAATCATCGCGATGGCGTGTACATGCCGGATGCGATTGCGAAGCTGCAACAGGCCGTGCGGCTCGATCCGAAGTTCGCCCGCGCACATGCGCGATTGGCGTCCTTGTCCGCCATTGTCGGCGCCTACACCGAAGTCGATCAGGAACAGGCGCTGGCGACGGCCGAGCGTGAGGCGAACATCGCGATCGAACTCGATCCGACGCTCGCCGAACCGCACGCGGCGCTCGGCACGATCCACGACTATCGCCGCAACTGGATCGCAGCTCAGGTCGAGTCTGAGCGAGCGACGGTCCTCGATCCAAACGATCCGAACGCGATATTCTGGCGCGGCCTCGCGCTGGTCGAGGCCGGATACGTCACTGACGGCATTGCGGCGATTGACCGGGCCCTGGCGATCGATCCGTTGCTGCCGAACGCGCTGGCCTGGCGCTCGTTCTGGTATTTCAACGCCGGCGATCGGGAAAACGCCAGGCGCACCGCGCAGCTGTCGATCGATCAGGGCCTGCTCGGCGCGGAGCGCGACCTCGCCCTGATCTCGCACGCTGAAGGCCGCAATGCCGATGCCATCGCGCAATTCGCGCGCGGCGCACAATACTCGCTCGCGGGTTTTCCCGAAAAGGCCGGCGCAATACTGGCCGAAGGGTTCTACGGAGACGCGAGCCACAGGGCCAAGGCGGTCGCCATGATCGACAGCTATATCGCGGGTCACCCGAAGGACGTGTCCGCCGCGGCGCCCTGGGCGCTGCTCCTGCTCGGCGAACCGGCCCGGGCACTGGCAGTCGCGCAGGATCCGCGAACGATCAACGACATCTTGTTCACGTCTCGGCTCTGGTCGCCGTGGGGCACGACGGCGCGCACACTGCCGCAATTTCCGGAGTTCGTGCGCAAGACCGGCATGAGCGAACTGTGGGATCAGCGCGGGCCGCCGGACGGCTGCCGACGCAAAGCGCCTGGAGACTATGTCTGTGATTGATGGGATCCGATGCGCATGAGCTTTTTCGCCGAACTCAAGCGCCGCAATGTCATCCGCGTGGCGGGTCTGTATCTCGTTGCCGCATGGCTGGCCGTGCAGGTGTCGAGCACCGTTTTACCGATGTTCGACGCGCCGCTGTGGTTGCCACGCACGATTGTGATTGTTCTGGCGATCGGCTTCGTGCCCGCGCTGGTGTTCGCTTGGCTGTTCGAGATCACGCCGCAGGGCGTCAAGCGCGAGAGCGAGATCGACCGCACGCAATCCATCACGCCGCAGACAGGCCGGCGCATGGATCGCGTGATTCTCGCCGGACTCGCGCTGGTCATCGTGCTGATGGGAATCGAGCGCGTCTGGTTTGCATCGCGGAACAACGGCTCCGTGGCGCCGCAGACTTCGACCGTCGACGCAGGCAAAGGCGATGCACTTCCCGCCGCATTGGCGCCGGCCGCCTCGAATTCGATCGCGGTAATGGCGTTCGAGGACCTCAGTCCCTCGCACGACCAAGCCTACTTCTCCGACGGCATGGCTGAGGAAATCCTCAACGCGCTGGCGCGGATCAAGGACCTGCGCGTGCTCGGCCGCAGTTCGTCGTTCCAGTACAAGGGCAAAAGCGTCGATCCGCGCAGGATCGGCGTCGAACTCGGCGTTGCCCACATCCTCGACGGTTCGGTGCGGCGCCAAGGCGACCTCGTGCGTATCGCGGCGTCGCTGGTTTCGACCGCCGACGGCGTCGCGCAATGGACCAAGGAGTACAACGGCAAGCTCGCCGACCTGTTCGACCTGCAGGACAACTGTGCGCGTGACATCGCCTCAGAGCTGAAAATCGTGCTGACCGGGGGCCAGCGCCCGCTGGTCGACAAGGTGACGACGAATCCGGATGCGTATGCGCTCTTCGTCGAAGCGCAATCGCTGGTGGGTCTGCGTTTTGGCGACAGCCTTCCGCGCGCGATCGAGAAGCTCGACGCGGCGCTGAAGCTCGACCCGTCGTTCGCGCGGGCGTGGTCGAAGCGTGCCGTGGCTTTTGCGGTGCTCGCGCAGTACGTCGGCGGCGATTGGCACGCGAACTGGGACGCATCGGAACAGTCCATCAGCCGCGCACTGGCGCTCGATCCGACCGACGCCGAGGCGTATGCAGCGCGCAGCTACAACCTGTTTTCGCAGCGTCGCTACGTCGACATGATCGAGCCGATGCGGCGCGCCCTGGAACTCGATCCCGACGACGAGGCGGCGCGCTACTGGGAAGTGAACGAGCTTTCGGCGATGGGTCGAACTCGCGATGCGGCGCCGCGCCTCGATGCGTTGATGGCCAACGACCCCGAGAATGCCCGCGTCATCTTCTACAAGGCCTTCATGAGCTGGCGCGAACACGACCTGGATACGTTGCACGCGCTCGGCCGCCGGCTGCTCGCACTCGGGTCGCCATGGGGCGATGTCGCCATGTCGACATACTACGCGAGCACCGGCGACTGCGACGCCGGCGCCAAGCCGTTCGCGACGCGCCAGCGCATATTCGGCTCGGCGATCCCGCCTTCGGATTCGGAGACCGTCTTCCGCGGCATCTGCGCCGGCGGCGCGGCGCGCGAACCGGCGAAGACGATTCTGCTCGCCCGCGCGGACGATCCGTGGGTACCGACACTGTGGCTCGAAATGGGTGAGCCGGAACGCGCATTCGATCTTTTCGAGCACGGCCACGTCGGACTCTCCGATGCCTACCTCAACTGGCTGTGGCAGCCCGAGGATTGGTCGCGCAAGGCGCGCCAGCATCCGGCGTTCCAGGGCTTCGCCAAACGCATCGGCCTCGTCCACTACTGGCAGAAGTACGGCTGGCCGGACCTGTGCAAGCCGCAGCCGCAAGCCGGTCCCGACTCGTTCACCTGCGAATGAGCCTCCTCGCCGAACTGAAGCGTCGCAACGTGATCCGCGTGGCCGGGTTGTATCTGGTCGGTGCGTGGTTGCTGGTGCAGGTGTCGAGCACGATCCTGCCGATGTTCTCAGCGCCGGACTGGCTGCCGCGCACGATCGTGCTCGCGCTCGCGATCGGCTTCGTGCCCGCCCTGATCTTCAGCTGGGTGTTCGAGCTAACGCCGGATGGATTGAAACGCGACGCCGAGGTAAAGCCCGAGGAGTCGATCGCGCCGCAGACCGCGCGGCGCATGGATCGGATCCTGCTGGTGGTGTCAATTCTCGCTATCGGCTATTTCGCGTTCGACAAATTCGTACTCGCGCCGCGGCGCGAAGCGGCGCTGGTCGCACAGACGACGCAACAACTCACCGACAAGGCGAACGAAGAAAAGTCGGCAATCAATCCGCATTCGATCGCGGTGCTGCCGTTCGTCAATATGTCCGGCGACGCGCAGAACGCTTATTTTTCCGATGGCATCAGCGAGGAAATCCTCAACGTATTGGCACGCATTCCCGAGCTGCAGGTTGCCGCGCGCACGTCGTCGTTCTCGTTCAAGGGCGGCAACAAGGAAGTGCCGGAGATTGCGCGTGAATTGAAAGTACGCATGGTGCTCGAAGGCAGCGTG
>JAYTQX010000223.1:0-2715 GCA_043746455.1 Pseudomonadota bacterium | reverse complement strand
GCCAGTGAGATCGACCTTGCCGTCCGGCGCGCGCAGCGCGAGTTTTTTGACGGTCAGCGCGGACCCGGTCCAGGTCGCCGCCGCGTCGAGGCTGTCGCTGGCGAACACCGGTCTGCCATCTTTGCTGATCGTGGTTTTGCCGATGTGCAGGCGCTCGAGCAGGATATCCAGCGGCGGCGTCAGCAGCATTTGCAGCGAGGGCGCCGGCGCGGTCGCGGACGCCGGCGGCACGCTGGTCAGCGCGACATCGACACCATCGAGTTGCACATTCTTCAACTGCACCGCGCCGTGCAGGATGCCGAAAAGATCGTACTCGATCTTCGCCGATTTGATTTTCACCTCGACGCCGGATGCGCTATCGCGATAGTGCACATCGTGCAATTCGAGTGGACTGACGAGAGCGCCACGCGCTTCGGCGAGCAGCAGCTTGCCGGCGAGCGACGTCTTTGCCCGTTCGATCGCGAAGCGCGCACCGGATTCCGTCGCCAGCAACCAGTAGGCGAGCGCGACGATCACGGCGAGCAGCACGGCCAGCGCGATGGCGATGCGTTTGAGCCATTTTTTCATAGTCTTCCCTTCTCCCGTCGGGAGAAGGGGGCGTGGCAGCGCCGGATGAGGGAACAGCCGTGCACGTATCGACGACGGTTCAAATTACAAAGTCCTTCCCTCATCCGCCTTCGGCACGTACATTCGAGCCATCCTTGGCCCTCACCCTTCGGGCGGCCTTCGCCGTGCACTTCGGCAATCCCGCCGAAGTGTCTCCCGGCGGGAGAAGGGACGCAAAAGCATGCCTTAGGCAGCATCGAACGGTTTGAGAAACTGTGCGTCATAAATCCGGCCCGATCACCAGGTGCAACTGCACGCCGTGCTTGCCGTCGGGATCGTTCACCGGCACGCCGATATCCGCGCGCACCATGCCGACCGGCGAGCGCCAGCGCAGGCCGATGCCGGTGCCGATATGGGTCTTGAAACTGCCGAACTGGTTGAATGCATCGCCCGTGTCGACGAAGGTGGCGATGCCCCAGGTCGGGGTGAAGTAATACTCGTACTCGGCGCTGGCGACCGCGAGGTTCTTGCCGCCGATGATCAGGTTGTTGCAATCGGTGGTCGGATTCGTTTTGCATCGGGCCAGCGCGATGGGTACGAGATCGGCGGGCAGCGGCAAGCCGATGGTTTCATAGGCGTAGCCGCGGATCGAACGGTCGCCGCCGCCGAAGAAGCGCAGTTCGGGCGGCAGCTTGTCGAAGTCGCCGACCGCGGTGGCTCCGAGCGAGCCGCGCAGGATCACGCGCTGATTGTCGCCCAGGCCGCGGATCCATTTCGCATCGCTGCGCACCTGGACGAATTTCGTGCTCGAAAGCAGGCCCGGGCTGCCGCGCGCGTCGAGCGTCAGCGAATAGCCATCGCGGACAAACGAGCGATCGTCGGACTGCTTTTTTTCCAGCGAGAGTTCCGGATACAGCAACGTCGAATTGCCGTCGATATTCGCCACGGTGAACGTGCCGGTGAGCAGGTTGAGCCCGAGCGTGCGCGTGAAGCCCAGCCACTGGCGCGTTTCGTTGGCCACCAGGCGCGTGGTGTTGGATTGCGAGGTCTGCGTGTTGATGTCGCTGTAGATCGCGCCGAAGTTGTAGGCGCGGTTGTCGTCGCCGGGCAGCGGAATCGTGTAGGTGCCCGCCAGGGTTTTTGCGCGCTGCGCGATTTCCACTTCGACTTTTGCCTTGTGGCCGCGCGTGTTGACCCAGCGCCGGGTCAGGCTGCCCTTGACGCCGATGCCGATGTCCGAATCGACGAACACGCCGGCGGTGTAGACGTTGCGCTTGGCCGGCGCCAGCGTGACATTGATCGGAATCACACCGTCGTGCGCATTTTCCTTGTCCGGCATCACGTCGACGATGCCGAAGTAGTCGGCGTCGATCAGTTTCTGCTGCAGGCGCAGGAGTTTCGTCTGGCTGTAGAAATCGCCGGCGCGCCAGGGAACGTAGCGATCGAGAAAGCCGTCGTCGAACTGGGCGCCCTTGAAGACGACATCGCCGAAGCGGTAGCGCGAGCCGACGTCCCACTTCAGCGTGATCGATGCGCGGTTCGCGGTACGCGAGACATCGACGCGGTGGGTGGTCTGCACTGCATCCAGATAGCCGCTGGCGAACAATGCCGACTGCACCGCGGCCTTGCTTTTCTCGTACAGCGCGCTGTCGAATTGCTGGCCGGATTTCGGCGCGAAGTCGGCCAGCGCCGCGGCCACGGGTTTTTCCTCGCGTGCCGGATCGGGCACGTCGACCGCGTAGTCGGACACGCGCATCGGCTCGCCCACGCGCACGTGGATGATCGCGGTCCAGCCCTGCGCGGTTTCCTTCAAATCGCCGTCGGTCTTGGCGTTGTAGTAGCCGAAGCCTTCGAGGACCCTGGCGATCTGTTGCGGCGCGTTGTCGTATAAACGCCGCGCCTGTGCCGCGCTGATGTCCTGTTTTGCATATTGGCTGATTTCCGCCGCGGCGATCACCGCGGCCTTGAGCGGATCGTCGACGCCATCGATCTGCGTCGTCAGTGTGCCGGCGAAGGTGTTCGCACAGATCAGCAACAGGGTCAGCGCCGCGGCCGGGCGCAGCGCGCGAAGAAACGTACGCGGTCCTGCCCGAAAATTCGCATCCATGGCGAATTTATAGCATGGCCTTCGCACTTGGATGGTTACGCAGTTGTGAATTTGCGCAGCAC
>JAYTQX010000222.1:0-10405 GCA_043746455.1 Pseudomonadota bacterium | reverse complement strand
CGATCGAGACGCCGGCCTTCATGCCGGTCGGCACCTATGGCTCGGTCAAGGCGATGACGCCCAAGGCGATCGAAGAGATCGGCGCGCAGATCATTCTGGGCAACACGTTTCACCTGTACCTGCGGCCGGGGTTGGCGGTGATCGAGTCGTTCGGCGGTCTGCATCGTTTCATCGGTTGGGACAAGCCGATCCTGACCGACTCGGGCGGCTTCCAGGTGTTCTCTCTGGCCGAGCTTCGCAAGATCAGCGAGGAAGGTGTGCGCTTCGCTTCTCCGGTCGATGGTGCGCAGTTGTTCCTGTCGCCCGAAGAGTCGATGCGCATCCAGCGCACGCTCGACTCGGATATCGCAATGATCTTCGACGAATGCACGCCGTATCCGGCAACGGAAAAGCAGGCGCGCGATTCGATGGAACTCAGCCTGCGCTGGGCCGAGCGCTCGCGCCGCGCATTCGACGATCTGGCAAATCCGAATGCGCTGTTCGGCATCGTGCAGGGCGGTACTTTTGCGGATTTGCGCAAAGTATCCGCGGAGCGGCTCATCGATATCGGTTTCGACGGCTACGCGGTCGGCGGTCTCGCGGTCGGCGAACCCGAAGCCGAACGCAATCGCACGCTCGAAGACACGGTACCGCTGCTGCCGACCGATCGTCCGCGTTATCTCATGGGCGTGGGCCGGCCGGAGGATATTGTCGAGGCGGTAACGCGGGGTATCGACATGTTCGATTGCGTGATGCCGACGCGCAACGCGCGCAACGCGCATATCTTCACGCGCAGCGGCGTGCTGCGCATCCGCAACGCGCAGTACGAGCGCGATACGCGCCCGCTCGACGAAACCTGTGCCTGCTACACCTGCCGCAACGGTTTCTCGCGCGCGTATCTGCGCCATCTGGACAAGTGCGGCGAGATGCTCGGGCCGATGCTCGCGACGATTCACAACCTGCATTACTACCAGGATCTGATGCGCGGCTTACGCGAGGCGATCGCCGCGCAGCGGCTGAGCGAATTCGCTGAGGAGTTTTATGCGGCGCGCTGTTTGTCGGCAAGTCCGGATAGGAGCTAACCGCTCTTTTCCCCGGCGCGCCCGGCGACGGTCGCGCCGATCAAGGCGGAAAGATACGGAATCGCCTGTGCGGCGAGAATCGCGATCCACAATTTGCCTTCGGAATAATCGGTGAGATGGCGCGCACCGGGCTGCTCACGCACGCCGCTGAGCCAGCTGCTCAGCGCGCCGGGGAGGTTGAGTACGCCGAGGATCGCGAGGACGATTGCGATGAACATCAGCAGCTCTTCCTGCACGGTCGCGAACGGATTCGGACGCTTGGACAAGCGCCGGCTCTTCGCCGTGCGCACGAACTCGCCTTTCTTCTTCCACAGGCCGAGATAGATACCGCGCGCGATGGCGTGGCTCAGTCCCATGCTCGCGATCGACGCCATCAGCGTGTCCTTCCACGAACAGGGCACGCGCACGCGGTATAGAATTATACCGACTGCGGCCTTGAACACGAAGAATCCCAGGATGGGATAAATGAACAGGTCCAGCGGCAACGCGAAATACTCGGGCAGGGCCAGCATGCCGGCAGTCCAGGCAAGCGCCAGCAGGGTAAACGCCAGATGCAGCGCATCGGCGAACCAGGAGAACCAGCCGGTGAGAAAGTGGAAGCGCTGGCCGCCCGTGAGCGGACCCTTGCGCGTCATCCAGCCCCAGCGGCCCTTGAGGATCTGCATCGCACCGAACGCCCAACGATAGCGCTGCGATTTGTAGGCGGTGAAATCCGCCGGCGTGAGACCGCGGCCCATCACCTCGTCGACATAGACCAGATCGTAGCCGGCATGCATCAGGCGCAGGCCGAGTTCGGCGTCTTCGCAGATCGTCCACTCCGACCATTCGCCGGTATTCTGCAGCAGGTCCCTGCGCACCATGGTCATCGTGCCGTGCTGGATGATCGCGTTGCGCTCGTTGCGGTGATGCATGCCGATACGGAAGAAGCCGTCGTATTCCCAATTGGTCATGCGCCGGAATGCGTTGTGTTCCCAGTCGCGATGCGCCTGTGGGCATTGCACGACGGCGACCTTGGGATCGTGGAAATACCCGGTAAGCGCGCGCAGCCAATCCGCGCGCACGGCGTAGTCGGCATCGACCACGGCGACGACTTCGGCGCGCGCATCGGTTTCCTTGAGGCCGTAGTTCAGCGCACCGGCCTTGAAGCCCGGCCACGGATTCAAATGGAAGAAGCGGAACCGGGCGCCAAGCTTGGCGCAATGCTCCTCGACCGGCTTCCACACATCCTCGTTCTTCGTATTGTTGTCGATCACGAGGACTTCGTAGCTCTCGTAGTCGAGCGCGGCCAGCGAATCCAGGGTCAGGATCACCATCTCCGGCGGCTCGTTGCAGGTCGCCAGATGAATCGACACGAAGGGTTGTACTTCGCCGGCTTCGAGCGTGAGCAGACCGAAGCCGCGCAGCCAGTATTTGCGCCAGAGCACTTCGGTGAACTCGAATCCGTTGATCAGCAGGATCAGGATGATCGCGAGTTGGGCCGGGAGCAGGACCACCAGCATGGTCCAGTCGAACGGCCCCAGGTAGAACGCCAGCGGCAAGGTCACCGACCAGACCAGCAGCGATGCGGAAATCTGGATAAGTATACAAAAGAACAGCAGTCCGGGCCAGCGGAAGCGGATGAAGTGGCGGGCGAAAAAGAACATCGGCAGCAGCGCCAGCAGGCAGGCGACGGCGGCCTTGAGCGGCCAGGATGGGTCCTCGACTACGGTGCCGGTGAAGCCGAACTTCTGCTGGCGGTCGGCGCCGTAGGTTCCCCAGTAGGCGCCGACGCGGCCCTCGATGCCTTCCTTCCACGGTTGATCGAAGGCTTCCATCAGGTAATAGTCGATCTTGCGCGACGCGGCTTCCTTCACCCACTGGCGGATGAACTGGGCCTCGTCCTCGACCGACGGCGTCGCCACGCTGATGCGGTCGCCGGCGGAAGGCCAGCCCACTTCGCCGATCAGGATATGCATGCCCGGAAACGCGCTTTGCATTTCGCTGTAGCGCTTGAGCACGCCGATGCCGACCGCGTCCTTGCGCGGAATCTTTTCCCAGTACGGCAACAGGTGCACAGTGATGAAATCGACATGCCTGGCAAGCTGTGGATATTTCATCCACACCCAATAGGGCTCGGCGGTCGACACCGGCACCTTGACCTGGGCGCGCACGCGATCGATATAGCCGATCAGCGCATCGATGCTCATGTCGCCGCGCAACAGGGTCTCGTTGCCGACCATGACGCGATCGATATTGTCGTTGTGCCGCGTCGAGTCGACGAGCGCGGCGATTTCATCTTCGTTGCGCTGGATGCGATGGTCCAGATAGGTGCCCGCGAGTACTTTCAACCCGTACTTTTTCGCGATCGCCGGAATCGCCGGGTTTTCCAGCGACGAATAGGTGCGGATGCGCTCGCTGCGCCTGGCCAGAAGTTTCAGATCGGCGTCGATCTCGTCGCCAGTCGGAAAGATCAGCTTGAGCGGACTCTGGAAGCGCTGATACGGCGAATAGGCGAAGCCGCCGATCCTGCCATCCCAGTCGGGTACCTGCTTGGGCTGGTTCAGCGCCGTCCACAACGCAATGTTGGCGAACGCGACCAGAACGGCGAGGCTCAGCGCGCGCCAGAACGAAAGCGGAGAAGAGGGTCGTGCGACTGGGGTCAAAACTCGGCCTCGGAAACTCGACGGCCGGCGTTGCTCAGCCAGCCGCCTGTCGTAGCGTTGCAGGATAGCCCATGCGCGGCGCGCGGCTCAAATTCCTGCCGGAATGCCGGCAAACGCGCTCAGCTGCCGCTGCCACCACGCAGTTTATTGATCAGGACGGGGATCAAGGCGAGCAGGCTCAAGCCCGCCAGCGGCAGCAGCACCGCCGGGTCGTGCAGCAGGCTCGAATTGATCGATTGCTGCTCGCCGATATTGCGCGCCAGTGCGGCACCGAGTGCGGTCTCCACGCCGATCATCACCGTGCCGCCGATCACGGTCGCGGTGACGAACAGCCACAACGGGCAGCGCAGCCAAGCCAGGGCGACAGTGACACCACCGAATGGAAAGGGCACTAGGCGCAGGAAAAACGTGTAACTGATCGGATGGGCCAGATAGCCGCCGCGCAGGCGCGTGACCAGACCCGGCGCATTGGCGTCACTGTGATCGCCGAAAGCATGCCGGCTCACGAGGAACAGGATCAGCGCGCCCAGGGTCACGCCGATCATTGTCAGAAATGTGCCGACAACAGTACCAAACAGCATGCCACCGGCAAATACCAGCACGATCATTCCCGGAATCCCGGTCGAGATCATCAGAGTCATTGCGGTGATGTGCGCGAGCGCAGCGAGCAACGGATGCAGGGCGATCTGCGCGTGCAGATTCGCCTGTTCCAGCGCAAGCGTTTCCGGGCGCAGGCGATTGAGCACGCCCGACGAGAGCAGGACGATACCGAGCGCGATCAGCACGATCAAGGGGAGAAAGGAACGAAAGCGTTTCATGCAGCTAATGATTTTCCAGCTGGCGCCTGACAACAAAGGGGCGCAAGGATAGCGTGGATAGTGTGGCGGGCGTAATCTTTTGTAAAACGAGCGCGCGCTTCGGGATGACGAGCTGTTGCTACTTGCCCTGCGCAAACACCGTGATTTCCTCGCGGTCGTGATACAGCTGCTTGGCGCGGATATCTGCGCTGCGGCCATGCGCGGCCAGCTCGCTGCGCAATGAATCCAGGCACAGCCGCGTCTCCTCATAGCGCTTTTTCATCGGCAGCTTGAGGTTGAAGATCGCATGCCGGCACCAGCCCTCGGCCAGCCATTGAGCCATCAGCGCCGCGACCCGCCGCGGTTGTTCGACCATGTCGCAGACCAGCCAATCGACAGGTTTCTTCGGCCGGTAGCGGAAACCGTCCTCGCGCACATGGGCGACCAGGCCGGACTGCAGCAGCGCCGCGTCCATCGGCCCATTGTCGATCGCGGTCACGCGCAACGAGCGGCGCACCAGCTGCCAGGTCCAGCCACCGGGGGCCGCGCCCAGATCGACTGCGCTCATGCCCGGCTTGAGCCAGCGTTCGCGCTCGTCTTCATTGAGCAGCACCAGCAGCGCCTCGTCGAGTTTAAGGGTCGAGCGGCTTGGCGCCTCGCGCGGAAACTTCAGGCGCGGAATACCCTGCGGCCACGCCGCGCTGCGCGCGATATCGTTGCTGCACAAGTATACTTTGCTGCTTTGTGGAAAAAAAGCGTGCAGACGCCGCGCCGCGCCGGGCAGGAGCCCAAGTGCCTCGGAGGCCAAGGATGGCCGGGAGAGGCCGCGCTGATCGGGCAGGAGCCCAAGTGCCTCGGAGGCCATGGAGAGGCCGCGCTGATCGAGCAGGCGCGCGTTTTTCATCGCTCCGACCAGGGCATTGCCGAAGCTGCGGCAGAACGTCGCCAGAGCCTTGCCTTCGTTGGTATCCGGCGCTTCGATGAAGACTTCGGCATAGCGCTCGCCGCGTGCGTGCAGCGCTGCGATGATCGGCGTGAGGCGGTCGTGCGCGGGCAGATCGTCGAGCTCGGCGAAAACCACGCCGCACTGGCGCGCGAAGATCAGCGCACGCACATCGGCGAAGCGGCGCACGTCGGCTTCGTCGTACCCGGTCGGCGCGACGAATTCCGCAAACGCGCTGTCGCGCTGCGCGCGCACATGACCATGGATGCCCGCCGCTGCGGCCAGCGCGGCGATTTCCTGCGCGCATTCGCCCTCGAAGCCGGCGCGGCAGTAGAGAATCAGGCGTTGCGCAGATGCGCGCTCGTCGGTCATTGCGTCGTTATCCGCCAAACGGCGGTTTTCAGTAATTGGCGCCGCCGAGCTGGCGATAGCGCACAAATACCTCGCGTGCCTGCGTGCGCAGGATGTCCTGCTTGACGCGCACCCCGCGGCGTTCGAGTTCGCCGACCCAGTCGGCGGGCAGCGGACCTTCGTCGAATTCGGTGAGTTCCTCGACGTCCTCGGCGCGCGCGCCGATCAGCAGTTCGTCGATGCCGGCCCACACGGTCGCGCCATAGCATTGGCAGCACGGCTGCGCGCTCGTGGCGAGCACAAATTCGCCATCGGGATCGTTCAGCCGAAAGCGCTGCAGCTTCGTCTGCGCAAGCATGTACGCCATCATTTCCGCGTGTGCTACCGAACAAGCCTGCGGCACGACGCGATTGACGCCGGCCGACACCAGCCTTCCCTCAGTCGTGAATACGACGGCGCCAAACGGACCGCCGGTGGCCAGTTCGACATTGCGTTGTGCAAGCTTGATCGCCAGCGCGACGCGCGATTCGTCGTCGGCATAGATGCGCTCGGTGTCGACTTCGCGTTCGACCCAGTCGGGCAGGGTGAGCTGCACGCCGGTCGGCAGCGCGCTCATTTCGCGGCCTTGGCGGAATCGCGCAAGGTCACGCTGCGGTTGAACACGGGTTTGCCGGGCGTGTGATCGCGGCGGTCGGTGACGAAATAGCCGAGGCGCTCGAACTGGAATGCCTGCTCGGCCTGAACGTCGGCCAGCGAAGCTTCGACGTAGCCGCGTACCACGCGCCGCGAATTGGCATTCAGATAGTCGCGGTAAGTCTTGCCGTCGCTGTCGTCGTCGGGATTCGGCGCGTCGAACAGGCGCTCGTACAGGCGAATCTCGGCTGGCAGCGCGTGCCGCGCGCTGACCCAGTGGATCGTGCCCTTGACCTTGCGATCCGCGCCGGGCTGGCCTGCGCGCGTACCCGTATCGAGCGTGCAACGCAGCTCGACGATATTTCCATCGGCGTCTTTCGCGACTTCTTCGCATTTGACGATGCCTACGCCGCGCAGGCGAACTTCGCCGCCCGGCACCAGGCGATGAAAGCCTTTCACTGGCGTTTCCATGAAGTCCTCGCGCTCGATCAGGAGTTCGCGCGCGAACGGTACGGCGCGCGTGCCGAAGCTCTCGTTCTTCGGATGGTTCGGGAACGCCAGCGTCTCAACGTGATCGGCAGCCAGGTTGGTGATCGTCACGCACAGCGGTTCGATGACTGCGAGGCGACGCGGCGCGCTCGCATCGAGTTCCTCGCGCACACAGCCTTCGAGCACCGAATATTCGATCACCGAATTCTGCTTGGACACCCCGGCGCGCTCCCAGAACGCACGGATCGCCGCGGGCGGATAGCCGCGCCGGCGTGCACCCGACAAGGTGGGCATGCGCGGATCGTCCCAGCCGTCGACAAGTTGGTCCTCAACCATGGCGGCGAGCTTGCGCTTGCTCATCACCGTGTAATCGAGGTTGCCGCGCGCGAATTCGATCTGCTGCGGCGTCGACACCGGCATCTGCAGGCCCGCCGCGATCAGTGGCGCGACGAGTTCAGGATGGCTTGGCAGGTCGATCTCACGCAGGCACCAGTCGTAGAGCGGGCGGTGATCTTCGAATTCCAGAGTGCACAGGGAGTGGGTGATGCCTTCGACCGCGTCGGAAATGCAATGCGCGTAATCGTACATCGGGTAGATCGGCCAGGCGTCGCCGGTGTTCTGATGCGCGATCTTGCGGATGCGGTACAGGGTCGGGTCGCGCAGGTTGATATTGCCCGAGGCCATGTCGATTTTTGCGCGCAGGGTTTTCGCGCCATCGTCGAACTCGCCCGCGCGCATGCGCGTGAACAGATCGAGATTCTCCTCGACGCTGCGCCCGCGATACGGCGAATTGCGGCCCGGCTCGGTCAGCGTGCCGCGGTATGCGCGCGCCTCGTCGGCGGAAAGATCGCAGACGAAGGCCACCCCGTCGCGGATCAGCTTCAGCGCGCACAGATAAATGACCTCAAAATAATCCGAGGCGTGGCGCAGTGCGTCCCAGTCGAAGCCGAGCCAGCGCACATCGGCCTTGATCGCTTCGACGAATTCCGGGTCCTCGCGGATCGGGTTGGTGTCGTCCAGGCGCAGATGGCAGACGCCGCCGTAATCCGCGGCGACGCCGAAATTGAGGCAGATCGATTTGGCGTGGCCCAGATGCAGATAACCGTTCGGTTCGGGCGGAAAGCGCGTAACCACGCGGCGATCGTGCTTGCCGGCGGCCTGATCGGCGGTCACGATCTGGCGGATGAAATTGCTGCTGACGGGGGTGTCGCTGCTCATTCTTATGGAGTTTTTCGCGGCTCTGCGGCCGTTTGTGGCCAAAGTACAGGAGTATACGGATAAGCCACGGGAAAACGAATGGGGCGGCGCTTTGCCAGCGCGGACGGAATGCGCTAGCGTGGCGGCGAAGGCACCAAAGGCTGCGCATGAAAATCGTGTATCAGGCGGAAAACATCATCGATGCGAATCTGGTCAAGAACGCGCTTGGAGCAGCCGGCATCGTGGCCTTCGTCAGCGGGCAATATCTCACCGGCGCTGCCGGCGAATTGCCGTTGACCGCGCTGGTCAACGTGATGGTGGCGCAGATCGACTGGCCCAATGCGCGGCCGATTGCCGAGCACATCGACGCGGCCTTGTGTGAACGACGATCGGGCCCCGCACTGGGCGATGCCGATTTCGACGATGGCTGGGCCGCCGAATCGATTTAGCTCATGCTCTCCCGCGGCCGGCCGGCTGCACCGCAACACTCTTTTCTGATTGACAACCCATATGACCCCGTCCCCGACCCTGGTTATCGGCAGCAAGAACTATTCATCCTGGTCGCTGCGTGCGTGGCTGCTGTTGCGGCAGTTCGGCGTCGCCTTCACCGAAATCAAGCTGCTACTGGACACGCCGGAGTTCTACGCGAGTATCGGCGACTACTCGCCGGCCGGACGCGTACCGGTACTGATCGACGGCGAGGTGCGCGTCTGGGACTCGCTGGCGATCTGCGAGTATGCGAACGAGCGCTTTCTCGACGGCCGTGCGTGGCCCGCCGATCGCGCAGCGCGCGCCTGGGCGCGCGCGATCAGCGCAGAAATGCATTCCGGTTTCGCCGCGTTGCGTGGAGTGCTGCCGATGAATTGCCGCAAACGCGTGTCCACGCCGCCGCTCAGCGCCGAGGCGCTGCGCGATGTCGAACGCGTCGAATCGATCTGGTGCGAAGCGCGTGAACGGCACGCGGGTGAGGGTCCCTTTCTGTTCGGCAAGTTCGGTATCGCCGACGCGATATATGCACCCGTAGTGCTGCGCTTCATCAGCTATACGATCGAACTCAATGCGCCGGCGCGCGCGTATGTCGAGACGATCGCCGCGTTGCCCGCGCTGCGCGACTGGCTGGCCGAGACGGCGACCGAGCCGCTCGCGGTGTTGCACGAACACAGCGTATGAGCGCGGCGCGTCCATCCGCCAGCGCGGTCCCGCGCGGCGCGTTCTGGCGCCTGCTCGCCGGCGCCGCGCTGATCTCGACGACGAGCATCTTTGTGCGCTATGCGCATGTGGCGCCCACCGTGTCTGCGTTCTACCGCGTGGCTCTCGGCGGCGTCATGCTGGTCGTGCTGCTCGCCGCGCGCCGGCAATGGCGCGGCGTCGGCTGGCGCGATGCAGTCTGGCTGCTGGTGCCGGCGCTCGCGTTCGCGGTGGACCTGATGATGTGGCATCGCAGTATCCAATTGATCGGCCCGGGGCTGGCGACCTTGATCGGCAATTTTCAGGTGTTCGTGATGGCCCTGGCCGGTGTCGTGTTCTATCGCGAGCGGCTCGACTGGCGATTTCTTGCCGGCGTGGCGATGGCGATGTTCGGATTGTGGCTGCTGGTCGGGTTCGACTGGCATGGACTGGATGCGGGTTATCGTTTCGGCATCGTGCTGGGCGTATTGACCGGCATCGCTTATGCAGTCTACATGCTGAGCCTGCGCCAGGCCCAGATGCGCCGTATACAACTGACTCCGGAGCGCGCGCTGTGTCTGCTCAGTCTGCTGTGCGCGCTGATGCTCGCGCTTGCGGTGGTTGCGGAGGGCGAGAGCTTCGCCATTCCCGATACGCAATCCTGGCTGGCTCTGCTGGCGCTCGCATTCGTCGGCCAGGTCCTAGGCTGGGTGCTGATTGCACGGGCGATGCCGCAATTGCCGACGTCTCTGGTCGGCCTGTTGCTGCTGCTGCAACCGGCGTTGTCCTTCGTGCTCGACGTGCTGCTGTTCGCGCGCACGACGACCGCGTTGGCCTGGTTCGGGCTTGCCTTGTCCCTGCTCGGCATTTTCGTCGCCAGCCAGCGCAGGTAGAGCCGCGGCGATTCGCTCTAGCCCTGCTGCCAAACAGTCCGTCAGCCTTGGAACGAAATAGACGTCTAAACGTCTTGACATCCATATTTTATTGCGTAGAATCCATCGCGTACTCATCAAGACCGGCTGAGGGGCAGGCCCAGCGACGCCGGGGCAACCTTTGCGAGATCGCGGCTTTTAACCTAACCGCATCGCGCGATTGGTGCCAATTCCTGCGAGGCCCGCAATCCTT
>JAYTQX010000221.1:0-2947 GCA_043746455.1 Pseudomonadota bacterium | reverse complement strand
CAGCCATTCGCAACGCGCGCCGGGTACGGCGTTGACGAAGGCGAGCGGCACATGCAGGGTCGCGCCGTCGGCGGCGTCGCCCGGCATGAAGCGGTAGTCGAGTTTCAGCTTGTGGCCGGCGCAGTCCAGATGCGTCGGAAAGTCGCTGGCGCGGATGCCGGGCGTGCTCGCCAGCGCAAAATCGAGCGACCAGCGCAATGCGGCCTGCTCGGTCGGCGACGCCTTTCGATACCAGGCATCGAATGCCGCTGCAGTGCTGACATCCGCAGGCAACTTGCCGGTAAAGAATTGCACGAGTTCGTCTTCGTCCTTGACCAGGCCGCTGCGGCGCTGCTTCGCCTCGAGTTCATGCGCTTCAGCGAGTACGCGTGCATTCGCGCGCACGCAATCGGCGCGGCAATCGATATCGCCGCGCGTGAGCGCCTCGCGCACGAACACCGCATGGGCAATCGCCGGATCCTGCTGGCTGAATTGCACGATGCGCTTTTCGACCAGGGTCAGACCGAACAATGCGACTTGCTCGAACGCCAGTACCGCACCGCGCTTGCGCGACCAGTGCGGCTCGCGCCAACTGCGCTTGACCAGGTGCGCGGCCTGCTGCTCGATCCATTCGGGCTCCACGCTCGCACACAGCATTGCGTATACTTTTTGCAAATCCAGAATCTGTCCCGCCAGCAGCCAGCGCGGCGGACGCTTGGCCAGAGCCGAGCCGGGAAAAATCTGGAACTTGCGCTCGCGCGTGCCGCGGTATTGGCTCTTCTCGTCCTTCAGCGCGACTTGCGTTGGCCAGCCGGCGAGCAGGCTCCGATGTACGGCTTCGTATTGCTTGGGACTCGGGGCTCGGGGCTCGGGACTCGGAAAATCAAGAGCCTTGCTCTGTCCTTTTGCTGTTGCGAATCCCGAGTCCCGAGTCCCGAGTCCCGTATTTTCCCGAGCCCCGAGTTCCGGCTCTTCCAGCACCAACAATTGCCGATGCAATTCGCGCCATTCGCGCATGCGCAGATAGGAAAGAAAGCGCGCGCTGCACCAGTCGCGCAATTTCGATTGGGTGAGATCCTCGTGCGCGAGTGCGTGCGCGTGCCACAGATTCAGCACGCCGATGAAGTCAGACTTGGGGTCGACGAATTGCGCATGCGCGGCATCCGCAGCGGCGCGCGCATCGGGCGGCCGTTCGCGCGGGTCCTGGATGCTCAGGAAGGCGACCAGGATCAGCAACTCATGCTTGACGCCAAGACGCTGCGCCTCGATCAGCATGCGCGCCAGGGCGACATCGATCGGCAGCGCGGCCATCTGCCGGCCAATTTCGGTCAGCTCATATTGAGAAGTGCGGCCATGGATGGCCGCTTTTTGATCTTCCGGGGTAATGGATGACCGCATAGATACTGCCCCGAGCTCGGCCAGACGCCGGTAGCCGTCGCCGATCGCGCGCGTGTTCGGCATCTCGACGAAGGGGAAATTCTCAACGTCGCCCAGGCGCAGGCTCAGCATGCGCAGGATCACTCCGACCAGCGACGAACGCAGGATTTCCGGCTCTCCGTAACGCGGCCGGCCGATGAAATCCTCCTCGCTGTATAAACGTATACACACGCCCGGACCGACGCGACCGCAGCGACCCTTGCGCTGCTCGGCGGCGGCCTGCGCGATCGGCTCGATATGCAGGCGTTCGAGCTGGCTGCGCGGCAGGTAGCGTTTCACGCGCGCGGTACCGGTGTCGATCACGTAGCGGATGCGCGGCACCGTCAGCGAGGTTTCCGCCACATTGGTCGCCAGCACGATGCGCCGCAGCGCACCGGGCTTGAACACGCGATCCTGCTCGGCCGCCGACAGCCGCGCATACAACGGCAGTACCTCGGTCGCGCGATAGTTGCGTCGCGACAGAGCCAGATGCGTGTCGCGGATTTCGCGTTCACCGGACAGGAAAATCAGCGCATCGCCGCGCGAATCCTCGCGCGTGATTTCGTCCAATGCGGCGATGATCTGGTCGATGTCGCTTCCCCCGCGCGCGGGGGAAGCTGCCCGAAGGGCTGAAGGGGGTGCTTTTGTGGCGCGCTTGCCCCCTTCCGGGCTCCGCCCACCTTCCCCCGCTTGCGCGGGGGAAGGATCATTGCGGCGGCCTTCGGCCGCATCGTTCAATAGGGGCCGCCAGCGCACTTCGACAGGATAGCTGCGGCCTTCGACCTGCACGATGGGCGCGTTATCGAAATGCTGCGCGAAGCGCGCGGTATCGATCGTCGCCGAGGTGATAATCAGCTTCAGATCGCGTCGGCGCGCGAGCAGGCGCTTGAGATAGCCGAGCAGGAAATCGATATTCAGGCTGCGTTCGTGCGCTTCGTCGACGATGATCGTGTCGTATGCATTGAGCCACGGATCCGATTGCGTTTCCGCGAGCAGGATGCCATCGGTCATGAACTTGATCAGGGTGCGCTCGCCGACCTGTTCGGCGAAGCGCACCTGAAACCCGACCAGATCGCCGACTTCGCCGCCAAGCTCGCTCGCGACGCGCCGCGCGACGCTGCGTGCGGCCACGCGGCGCGGCTGCGTGCAACCGATCAGGCCGGCGCGGCCGCGGCCGGCGGCGAGGCACAGTTTCGGCAATTGTGTACTTTTACCGGAACCCGTCTCGCCAGCCAGCACGAGCACCGGGTGCCGGCGAATCAAGGCGACGATTTCATCCGCGCGCGCCGCGATCGGCAGGGTCTCGTCGACGCGGATTTGCGGAACGCTGGCAGCGCGCGAAGCGTAGCGGAGGCGCGCGGAATCGAGGCGCGCACGCCAACGCGCGAGCGCGGCCGCGTCGACGTCCGCCGCCGCATTCAGACGATCGAGATCGCGGCGCAGATTGCGCCGGTCGCTCAGCAGCGTTTCGTCGAGCAACGCGCGCAGCGCGGCGATTTCCGGTTTGAATGGCGGCTTGGGTTTCACGTCGGGAAGGCAGGCAGCAGCGCGG
>JAYTQX010000220.1:0-8837 GCA_043746455.1 Pseudomonadota bacterium | reverse complement strand
ACGCTCGGCGGTGTGATGACCAAGCTGATCGAGAAGAACACGACGATTCCGACCAAGGCCGCACAGACGTTCTCGACCGCCGAGGACAACCAGACCGCGGTCACTGTGCATGTGCTGCAGGGCGAGCGCGAGCGCGCGAGCGTGAACAAGTCGCTGGCCAAGTTCGATCTGGCCGGAATCGAAGCCGCCGCACGCGGTATGCCGCAGGTCGAAGTGTCGTTCGACATCGACGCCAACGGCATCCTGCACGTGTCGGCCAAGGACAAGAAGACCGGCAAGGAACAGCGCATCGAGATCAAGGCCGGATCGGGTCTGTCGGAAGACGAGATCCAGCGCATGGTCCGCGACGCCGAGGCGAACAAGGAAGACGACAAGAAGTTCCATGAACTCGTCGGCACACGCAACAAAGCCGACCAGCTGGTGCACGCCACGCGCGCGGCGATCAAGGAGCACGGCGGCAAGGTCGACGGCGCGCAGATCGGCACGATCGAAAGCGCGTTGTCGGATCTGGAAAAAGTGATGAAAGGCGAGGACAAGGACGCAATCGACGCGAAGATCGCGGCGCTCGAGCAGGCCGCGCAGTCGCTCGCCGCGGCAGCGGCTTCGGCCGGCGCGCCGGGCGGTGCCGGCGATGCCGGAGCGCAGGCTGGCGGTTCGGCACCGAAGGACGACGTCGTCGATGCCGAATTCACCGAGGTCAAAGACGGTAAGAAGTGAGAAGGTAGGTCGCAAGCCGGGCGCCGCCCGGCTTGCTCGTTAGGGGCAGGATATGCGGGTGCATCATCAGTTGCGTGTCTGGCAGGATGCGATGGCGCTCGTGCGCCATGTATACGAGTTGTCTGCGCGTTTTCCAGCTGACGAGCGATTTGGATTGACTGCGCAAATGCGGCGCAGTGCTGTCAGCGTGCCGTCGAATATCGCAGAAGGTGCCGCCCGTTCGTCGCACAAGGAATTTGTGCAATTTCTGATTATCGCGCGCGGATCGTTGTCCGAATTCGAAACCCAGTTGCGTATAGCGCATGATCTCGGGTTCGCGGATACGTCCGGGTCGATTCGGAAAGTCGAGTCGATTTTCGCCCTGCTCGCAGGATTACTGCGATCGCAAACAGGTTCTTTACGAGCGGCGAAGCCGCGAACTAAGGAGGTCGCGAAGCGACCGACCTCGCGGATCTAGAATGGAAAAGGGGAGATTGGAAGCCTTCACCGACGGCGTGATCGCCGTGATCATCACGATCATGGTGCTTGAGCTCAAACCGCCGCACGGAGCAACGGTTGCGGCGCTGTTGGACCACTGGCCGATCTTCCTGAGCTACGTCCTGAGTTTCATCTACGTCGGCATCTATTGGAACAACCACCATCACATGCTGCACGCCGTCGAGCATGTCAACGGCAAGGTCATGTGGGCAAACCTGTTCTTCCTGTTCTGGCTGTCGCTGTTTCCGTTCACGACGAGCTGGCTCAACGAGAGCTGGCTCGGCGATACACGTCCCGCTCTGGAACACCTGCCAGCAATGCCGTGGGTGCCGACCGCCCTGTACGGATTCGTGCTGCTGATGACGGCGCTGTCGTGGATCCCGCTGAGCCGCTCGCTGATCTCGTGCAACGGCGGGCGTGAAGGCGATCTGGCCCAGGCGCTCGGCGGCGAATGGGGAAACTGGAAGGCGATGGTCTCGCCGGTCATCTATTTGACGGCCATTGTGCTGGCGTATTTCGTGCCCATAGTGTCCTGTGGGTTGTACGCCGTGGTCGCGGCGATCTGGTTCATTCCCGACCGACGAATCGAAAACAAGGTCATCGAGAACAAAGTGTCTTCGCCATGAGCAAGCGTTGTTATTACGAAGTGCTGGGTGTTGAGCGCAACGCGTCTGAGGAGGACCTGAAGAAGGCGTTCCGTCGCCTGGCGATGAAGCATCACCCGGATCGCAATCCGGACAACAAGGAATGCGAGGCGCACTTCAAGGAGGCCAAGGAGGCCTACGAGGTTCTCGGCGACGCGCAGAAGCGCCAACTCTACGATCAGCATGGCCATGCGGCGTTCGAGCACGGTATGGGCGGCCGCGGCGGTGCGGGTTTCGGTGACGTCGGCGACATCTTCGGCGACATTTTCGGTGACATCTTCGGCATGGGCGGCGGACGCGGGCGTCAGCGCCGCGGCGCCGATCTGCGTTATGTACTCGAACTCGATCTCGAAGAAGCCGTGTTCGGCATGGAGAGAGCCATCGACGTGCCTACGCTCGCAGCCTGCGAGAAATGCAGCGGTTCGGGTTCCGCCGACGGCAAGCTCAGCACCTGCGGCACATGTCAGGGACACGGACGCGTGCGTATGCAGAACGGCATTTTTTCGATTCAGCAGACCTGCCCGCACTGCGCCGGCACGGGCAAGGCGATCGCCAATCCCTGCAAACCTTGTCGTGGCGAAGGCCGCGTGCAGCGGCAAAAGCATCTCTCGGTAAAAATCCCCGCCGGCGTCGATACGGGCGATCGCGTGCGCCTCGGCGGCGAGGGCGAGGCGGGGCCTGCCGGCGCGCCCTCGGGCGATCTATATGTCGAGGTTGCGGTGCGCGAGCACGCGATCTTCCAGCGCGAACGCGACGATCTGTATTGCGAGGTGCCGATCCGCTTCTCGCAGGCCGCGCTCGGCGCCGAGATCGAAGTACCGACGCTCGGCGGCGAGGCGTCGATCAAGATTCCCGCCGAAACCCAGACCGGCAAATCATTCCGTCTGCGCGGCAAGGGCGTGCGCAATGTACGCGACGGTCACGTCGGCGATCTGATCTGTCGCGCGGTGGTCGAAACGCCGGTCAAACTCAGCAAGCATCAGCGCGAGCTGCTGCAGCAATTCGAGGCGAGCTTCGGCGACGATGCTGCTGAGCACACGCCGCGCGCAACGGGCTGGCTCGATGGCGTGAAGCAGTTCTGGGAGCGGGTAACGTCCTGAGAGCGGGTTGGATGGCTTCCCTCGCAGCGCTCGGGCCGTTGCTAGGCTCGGCCCTCCTGGCCCTCACCAAGCAACCCGGCCCTCCGCATCTTCGGTCTCGCGCGCGATGCGCTTCAACGCATCGCGCAAAGCACTACGCCCTCACCCCTCTGCTAGCATTGACGCATGAGAGATATCGTCAACGTCGTGGTGTACGGTTCCGCTGGCCGCATGGGTCAGGCGGTGATTCGTGCGGTGCTCGATTCGACCGAGGCGCGGCTGGCCTGCGCGCTGGTAAGACCCAGTTCGGGGCTGGCTGACGAACCGCTGGATCGGGTGTTCGGCTCGCTCAAGCGCAATGTGGATTTTTCGACCTCGCTCGATCCCGACGTACCCTGCGAGGTGCTTGTCGATTTCAGCGGTCCGGTCGCGTTCGATGCGGCACTGGCACTCGCACTGGAACGGCGCTCAGCCTTCGTCAGCGGCACCACGGGATTGCGTGACGAACAGCGCGCGACGCTGGAGAACGCGGCGAAGTCGATTCCGGTGTTGTGGTCGTCGAACTTCAGCCTCGGCGTTGCGATGCTTGAACGCATGGCACGTCGCGTCGCGACGGCGTTGCCCGACTGGGACTGCGAGATCGTCGAGATGCATCACAAGCGCAAGCGGGACGCGCCCTCGGGCACGGCAATCACGCTTGGGCAGGCCGTTGCCGAAGGCCGCGGCATCGCCTTCGCCGATCACGCGCGCCATGAGCGCCACGGCCAGACCGGTCCGCGCCTGCCGGGCGAGATCGGTTTTGCCGCGCTGCGCGGCGGCGATGTGATCGGCGAGCACACGCTGATCTTCGTCACCGATGGCGAGCGCCTTGAACTGACGCATCGCGCTGCCAGCCGCGACATCTTCGCCCGCGGCGCGTTGGCTGCGGCTATCTGGCTCGCGCGGCGCGAACCCGGTTTGTATACTTTCGATCAGGTGCTGGCGCCGCGGGACTGATCAGTCAGGGTGCGCCGCATTCTTGTCGCGCCCGGCGCCGAGCTTGCGGTCGAGCCCGCCGAACAGCTTCTTGAACAGGCGCGACAATTTTCCGCGCTGGGTCTTGCGCACTTTTTCGTCCTCGCTGGTGAGCCACGCAACCTGGATCACGCGGCGTTCGCCTTCGTACGGCAGATGACCGTGAAAGGAATTGTCCGCGCGCTTGAACACGACGAAGTTGCCGTACAGCGGTTTGATTTCCGGCGCAGCGATGTCGTCGACATTGTCGACGCGCTTCAGGAAACGAAAGCAGCCGTCGCTGGTATCTGGCCAGGATTCGTTCAGATACAGCAGTGCAGTCGCAACCTTGGATTTGCTGTCGGTATGGATCGTGCCATGGCGCTTGTTCAACGCGCGGCAAAGGGTGACCAGGGTCGGATATTGACCGAGCTGCTGGATACCGAGTTTCGCGCCGACCGCGCTGGCGACGGCCGGGTCGGTCAATTCGCAGATCAGCCGATTGACGCTGGGGCCGCAATCCTTTTCCTCGTAGGGGAAAAAGCCGGCACTGGGGTATTTCGGGAAATCGCGTTTGAGTTCGCCGGCGGCGCTCACGGGTAGCTGCTCTCGCGCGATCAGGAAGCGGAACGGCGTGTCGCGCAGCACGCTGTCGCTGCGATCCAGACGCGTCGGATCGAACAGGGTGGGGGCTTCAGCGGCTGAAATAGCGGAGGACATCGATGCAACTCGCGTTTACGGCCAGCGGATTCTAGCGCTGCACGGGTAAAGTTTCCGTGGTTCCGCGGCACGGTAGTGTCTCAGTTTGAAATGAGGAACCGTTCGCCCCCGGATCGAGTCCGGGGCAGGCTCTGAGGTATCGAAGGGTGAATGGTTTTGTATGGCGCCGTTCGTGGTTCGATACCTCACCACGAACGGCTACGATTATTTTCGGTGAGACACGACCCATGGCAACCGGTCATGGACACCGCCGGGTAGCCGCCGGTATCATTCGTACTCGCCCGTAACCTTCAACCCCACGGACTGGTTCGCACCGGCCCGCGGGTTGGCTTGTATCCGAAGGTTGCGTTTCACCCCCGCTCAAGGCGACGCAATGATTCCGGCATTACTCGCACTCCAAGATGGCAGCCTGTTCCGCGGAATTTCGATCGGCGCGGAAGGCGAAACCGTTGGCGAGGTGGTGTTCAACACGGCGATCACCGGCTACCAGGAGATCCTCACCGATCCTTCCTACGCACGCCAGATCGTCACCCTGACGTATCCACACATCGGTAACACCGGCGTGAACGCGGTCGACGAGGAATCGGCGAACGTGCATGCGGCGGGCCTGATCATCCGCGACTTGCCGCGCCTGGCGAGCAACTGGCGCCTGCAGGAAACACTCGATGCCTATCTGCGCCGCCACGGCATCGTTGCGATAGCGGACATCGATACGCGCCGCCTGACGCGCCTGCTGCGCGACAAGGGCGCGCAGAACGGCTGCATCGTCACCGGCTCAGCCGCATCCGAAATGCATGCATTGGCGAAGGCGCGCGCGTTCCCCGGACTCAAGGGCATGGATCTGGCGAAGGTAGTCAGCGCGGCACAGAGCTATCGTTTCGATGCGGGCAGCTACGATCTCGATCGTACCGAATTCGCGTCGCTGCCGGCGCGGCATCGTGTCGTTGCTTACGACTTCGGCGTCAAGCGCAATATCCTGCGCATGCTCGTCGACCGCGGTTGCGAAATCACCGTGGTGCCGGCGCAAACGTCAGCCGCCGATGTGCTCGCGCTTAAACCCGATGGCGTGTTTCTCTCGAACGGCCCCGGCGATCCGGAGCCCTGCGGCTATGCGATCGCCGCCACGCGCGAATTCATCCAGCGCCGTGTCCCACTGTTCGGCATCTGTCTCGGTCATCAGATCATGGGTCTCGCGGTCGGCGCGAAAACGCTGAAGATGAAATTCGGCCATCACGGCGCGAATCATCCGGTCAAGGATCACGACGACGGCCGCGTACTGGTCACCTCGCAGAACCACGGCTTCGCGGTCGATCCTGCGACACTGCCGGCAAACACGCGTGTGACCCATACCTCGCTGTTCGACGGCTCGCTGCAGGGCTTCGCGCTTACCGATGCGCCGGCCTTTTGTTTCCAGGGCCATCCAGAAGCCAGTCCCGGTCCCCACGATATCGGTTACTTGTTCGATCGCTTCGTGCAGAAGATTCGGGACTCGGGACTCGGGGCTCGGGATTCGGAGAAAGCCGCGTGAGCGCACGGCATTTCAAAGAACTCGAAGTCTGGCAATTGGCCATGATCTTGACCAAGAAGGTCTACGAGCTGACTTCGGGTTTCCCGCGCGAAGAACGTTACGGGTTGACCTCGCAATTGCAGCGAGCGGCTGTGTCGATTCCATCAAATATTGCCGAAGGCAATGCACGCACTTCGACGAAGGATTACGCGTGCTTCGTATCCATAGCCCTGGGTTCGTCCGCCGAATTGGAAACCCGGCTCTTGCTGTCCAAAGAACTGAATCTTGGCGACGATGGTCTGCGTGATGAAGCGCTCCTGTTCTGCGAACGATCTGGACAGATGCTGTCGCGTTTGCATCAAGCATTGACGCACAAGCTCGAATCCGAGCCCCGAGTCCCGAGCCCCGAGTCCCGAATCTAATGCCTAAACGTACCGACATAAGATCCATCCTGATCATCGGCGCCGGGCCGATCGTGATCGGCCAGGCCTGCGAGTTCGACTACTCGGGTGCGCAGGCGTGCAAGGCGCTGAAGGCCGAGGGTTATCGAGTCGTGCTGGTCAACTCGAATCCGGCGACGATCATGACCGATCCGGAAACCGCGGATGCGGTGTATATCGAGCCGATCAATCGCGCCACCGTGGAAAAGATCATCGCCAAGGAACGGCCCGACGCGCTGTTGCCAACCATGGGCGGGCAGACCGCGCTGAACTGCGCGCTGGATCTGGCAGATAGCGGAATTCTGGAAAAGTACAACGTCGAGCTGATCGGTGCCTCGCGCGAAGCGATCCGCATGGCCGAGGATCGCGAACTGTTCCGCCGCGCGATGATCGAGATCGGCCTCGACTGCCCCAAGGCCGAAGTCGCAAAAACGCTGGAGCAGGCGCTGGAAGTCCAGACCAAGGTCGGTTTTCCGACGATCATCCGGCCGAGTTTCACGCTCGGCGGTTCGGGCGGCGGCATCGCTTACAACCGCGAGGAATTCATCGAGATCATTGCGCGCGGTCTGGAACTTTCGCCGGTGCACGAAGTGCTGGTCGAGGAATCGGTGCTCGGCTGGAAAGAGTTCGAAATGGAAGTCGTGCGCGACAAGGCCGACAACTGCATCATCGTCTGCTCGATCGAGAATTTCGATCCGATGGGCGTGCACACGGGCGACTCGATCACGGTCGCGCCGGCGCAGACCCTGACCGACAAGGAATACCAGCGCCTGCGCGATGCGTCGATTGCGGTGCTGCGCAAGATCGGCGTGGATACCGGTGGCTCCAACGTCCAGTTCGGCATCAACGCCGAGAACGGCCGCGTGGTCGTGATCGAGATGAACCCGCGCGTATCGCGCTCCAGCGCGCTGGCGTCCAAGGCGACCGGGTTTCCGATCGCCAAGATCGCGGCCAAGCTCGCGGTCGGTTATACGCTGGACGAGTTGCGCAACGAGATCACGGGCGGCGCAACGCCAGCCTCGTTCGAGCCGACGATCGACTACGTCGTAACCAAGATTCCGCGCTTCGCGTTCGAGAAATTCCCCGCTGCCGATGCGCGCCTGACCACGCAGATGAAATCGGTCGGCGAGGTGATGGCGATCGGACGCAATTTCCAGGAGTCGCTGCAGAAAGCGCTGCGCGGACTGGAAACCGGCAAGGATGGATTGAATCCGACCGGGCTCGATTTTGCCGACGAAGACGCTCTCGCAACGCTTAAACGCGAATTGCGTGAGCCCAAACCCGACCGCATCTTCTATGTCGCCGATGCATTCCGCGCGGGCCTGTCGCTCGAAGAAATTTTTGCGTTGACCCGCATCGATCGCTGGTTCCTCGACCAGATCGGCGAGCTGATCGAGATCGAAACGGCGGTAAAGACGTCCGGTCTCAATGGCATTGACGCGCCGCGCATGCGCTCGCTCAAGCGCAAGGGTTTTTCCGATGCGCGCCTGGCGAGCCTGCTCGGCACCGACGAGAGCGCCGTGCGCACCCTGCGCCGTGCGTTCGGCGTGCATCCGGTGTACAAGCGCGTGGACTCCTGCGCGGCCGAATTCGCCACGACGACGGCATATCTGTATTCGACCTACGAGGAAGAATGCGAAGCCGAACCGACGACGCGCGACAAGATCATGGTGCTTGGCGGCGGACCGAACCGCATCGGCCAGGGTATCGAGTTCGACTATTGCTGCGTGCATGCGGCGCTCGCGCTGCGCGAGGACGGCTACGAGACCATCATGGTCAACTGCAATCCGGAAACCGTGTCGACCGATTACGACACGTCCGATCGCCTGTATTTCGAGCCGCTCACGCTTGAGGACGTGCTCGAAATAATCGACAAGGAAAAACCCAAGGGCGTGATCGTGCAGTACGGCGGGCAGACGCCGCTCAAGCTGGCGCGCGCGCTGGAAGCGAACGGCGCACCGATCATCGGCACCTCGCCCGATTCGATCGACCTTGCCGAGGATCGCGAGCGCTTTCAGAAAATGGTCGCCAAGCTCGGCCTCACGCAACCGCCGAATCGCACGGCGCGCACACCCGACGAAGCGCTCGCGCACGCCCGTGCGATCGGCTATCCGCTGGTCGTGCGGCCAAGCTATGTGCTCGGCGGGCGCGCGATGGAAGTGGTGCATTCCGACGCCGACCTCAAGCGCTACATCACCGATGCAGTGCGCGTGTCCAACGATTCGCCGGTGCTGCTTGATCGCTTCCTCGACAACGCGGT
>JAYTQX010000219.1:0-19888 GCA_043746455.1 Pseudomonadota bacterium | reverse complement strand
ACCACGGCGGGTTCGTAGATATTGCGGCCGTCGAAGATCGCGGGCGAGCGCAGGGTCGCGTGGATCTGCGCGAAATCCGGGCTCCAGAACGCTTTCCACTCGGTGACGATCACCAGCACATCGGCGCCGATGAGCGCGGCATCAGCGCTGTCGCACAACGCCAAGCCAGCGCGGTCGCCGTAGATCCGACGCGCGGCCTCGCCCGCCTCGGGATCGTAGGCGCGCACGCTCGCGCCCGCTTCCAGTAACTGTTCGATCAGACGCCGGCTCGAGGCTTCGCGCATGTCGTCGGTATTCGGCTTGAACGCAAGTCCCCACAGCGCGATCGTCTTGTCCTTCGGCGCGGCGCCGAAATGGCGCACGATCAATTCGTATAATTTTTCCTTTTGCGCATAATTCACCGCCTCGACCATGCCGAGCAGGCGCGCCTCGTAGCCGTGACTGCGCGCAGTGCGTTCCAGCGCCTGCACGTCCTTGGGAAAGCACGAGCCGCCATAACCGGCGCCGGGATAGATGAACGAGTAGCCGATGCGCGGGTCCGAACCAATGCCGTGGCGCACCAGCTCGATATCGGCGCCGACGCGTTCGGCGATATTCGCCATCTCGTTCATGAAACTGATCTTGGTCGCGAGCATCGCGTTCGCCGCGTACTTGGTCAGCTCGGCCGAACGTACGTCCATCAACACAAGGCGTTCGTGATTGCGGTTGAACGGCGCGTACAGTGCCTTCATCTGCTCGATCGCGCGCGCGCTGGTCGAGCCGATCACGATGCGGTCCGGACGCATGCAGTCTTTCACCGCATCGCCCTCCTTGAGGAATTCGGGATTGGAGACGACGTCGAATGCGATGTCGCGCGCGCCCATCTCAACCGCGATCGTCTCACGCACGCGATCGGCGGTGCCGACCGGAACGGTGGACTTGTTGACGATCACTGCATAGCGATCCAGATACTTGCCGATCGAGCGTGCTACGTCGAGCACATGGCTCAGGTCCGCGCTGCCGTCCTCATCCGCCGGCGTGCCGACCGCGATGAAGATCAGTTGCGCGTGCGCGATCGCCGCCTGCGCATCCGTGGTGAAGCGCAGGCGCTTCCTGGCGCGGTTCGCGGCGACGAGGTCGCCCAGTCCCGGCTCGAAGATCGGAATCTCGCCATGGTCCAGGCGCGCGACCTTGGCCGCATCGATGTCTACGCAGACGACTTCGTTGCCCACTTCGGCGAGACAAGCACCGGTGACGAGGCCGACGTAGCCGGTGCCGAAAATACTGATGCGCATCAAACCACCTTAACTCACCACACGTAAGGAACGCATTGTAAAGAGTTACCTGATCGTGCTGAAACTTGGCTAGATAACCCCTCTCCCCGTGTGGGAGAGGGTGGCGCGCAGCGCCGGGAGAGGGGAAGGCGCCGCAGGCGCCTGTTGCACAGGCGTCACCCTCTCCCCAGCCCCTCCCCCAGCAAGGGGGAGGGGCTGGGGAAACAAGAAAGGCGCGGTGTTTGGCCGCGCCTTTCTTTTATCTACCGCAAAAACCCGCGCTGCTTACTGCTTCTTCACTGTGCTGGTGCTGCAGCTTTCGCGTCGCCAGCGGGTGCAGGCGGCTCTATGCTGACCAGGGTCACGTCGAAGATCAGGGTCGCGTTCGGGCCGATCGGGCCCGGGCCGCCCTCGCCATACGCCAGTTTGGCCGGCACGAAGAATTTGTACTCCGAACCCACCGGCATCAATTGCACGCCTTCGGTCCAGCCGGGGATCACGCCGTTCAACGGGAACGTGGCGGGACCGCCATGATCGGCGGACGCATCGAACTTGGTACCGTTGATCTTGGTACCGACATACTCGACCTTGACGATATCCGTCGCCTTCGGCTTCGGGCCGGTGCCGGTCTTGATCACTTGGTACTGCAGGCCGGATGCGGTTTCCTTAACGCCCGGCTTGGCTTTGTTGCCGGCCAGGAAGGCATCGCCTTCGGTCTGATTCTTCTTCGCATCTTCGGCCATCTTCGCCGTCTGCTTGGCCTGCAGCTTCTGCATGAACTCCTGCTTCACTTCCTGCATTTCGGCGTCGGTCAGCAAAGGCTTGGTGCCCTTGAGCGAATTCTGCAAGGTCGTGATCAGCGTGTTGATGTCGACTTCGTCCTTGATCTGGCCGAGGTTCTGGCCGATTTGGCTGCCGACGAGATAGCCGAACTTTTCCTTCTCGCTCTTGAACTTTGCGTCGATCGCCGCCTTGTTCGCGGACGGCGCCGCGGGTGCGGCGGCCTTGTCCTGCGCGAACGCGGTGCCGCCGACAGTTATCGCTCCGGCTACGGCGGCCGCGATCAGGGTTTTACGCAAAAACTGGGTCATATCTGCTCCTGGCATATCTATACGAAATCGTTGGATGAGTCCGGATCGGACTCTGGGAAGGTGCCCTCGAATGGCTCCAAGGGCGCAAAAGGCCGCGTATTGTGCGTCCCCGCATGCCCGAAGGCAAATGAAACCGGTCGATTCGACCCGCATGGGCGGCGCGGGTTCCCACGCGATGCGCCTTTCGTTCAGCTATCAGCCGATCGATCGCAACCGATCCCGGTTAAAATGTCGGCATGCTGCGTTTCGACGATCTCGCGCTGCGGCGCGGCCCCCTGCTTTTGCTCGAACATGTCGATCTGGCCCTGCACGCGGGCTGGCGCATCGGCGTGAGCGGACGCAATGGCGCCGGCAAGTCCAGCCTGCTTGCGCTGGTCGCCGGCGAACTGTCGCCCGACGCCGGCCATTTCGAACGCCCGCGCGATTGGACGATGGCCTATGTGCGCCAGGAAATCGCCGCACTGGACGTCAGCGCGCTCGACTACGTGCTCGATGGCGATCAGGAATTCCGTCAGGTCGAGAAGGATCTTGCCGCGGCCGAAGCGGCGCACGACGGCTTGCGTCAGGCCGCGCTGCACGAACGCCTGTTGACCATCGATGGCTACGCCGCGCGCGCGCGCGCCGGTGCCCTGCTGCACGGTCTAGGCTTTGCCAACGGCGACGAGACGCGCAATGTGCACGACTTTTCCGGCGGCTGGCGCATGCGCCTGAATCTTGCACAGGCGCTGATGTGCCGTTCCGATCTGCTCCTGCTCGACGAGCCGACCAATCATCTGGATCTCGACGCCGTGCTCTGGCTCGAAGGCTGGCTCAAGCGCTATCCGGGTACCCTGCTGGTGATTTCGCACGATCGTGAATTTCTCGATGCGGTGGTCACGCACATACTCAGCATCGCCGACCAGCGCGCCGAATTGTTCAGCGGAAACCTGACCGGCTATGAGCGCAAGCGCAGCGAACGTCTGGCGCAGCAACAGTCGATGTATGAGAAACAGCAGCGCGAGCGCGCACATCTGCAGCGCTTCGTCGATCGTTTCCGCGCCCAGGCGACCAAGGCGCGCCAGGCACAGAGCCGCATCAAGGCGCTCGAACGCATGGTCGATATCGCGCCAATTCGCGCCGCATCGCCGATCCGCTTCGAGTTCCGTGAACCCGTGGCGCTGCCGGTGCCGCTGCTGCGCTTGAACGATGTGGCCGCGGGCTACGGCACGCGCCATGTGCTCGATGGGATCAAGCTCAGCCTTTCTCCCGGCGACCGCATCGCCCTGCTCGGCGCGAACGGTGCGGGAAAATCCACTTTTATAAAATTGCTCGCAGGCGCTGCGCAACCACTTGCCGGCGAACGCATCGCCGCGCGCGATCTGGCGATCGGCTATTTCGCCCAGCATCAACTCGAACAGCTCGATGCGGACGCAACGCCAGTTGAACACCTCAAGCGCTTGGACGGCAAACTCGGCGAGGCTGCGGCACGCGATTTTCTCGGCGGCTTAGGCTTCAGCGGCGAGCGCGCGCTGAACATCGTCGCGCCGTTTTCCGGCGGCGAGAAGGCGCGCTTGTGCCTCGCGCTGACCGTATACCAACGGCCGAACCTGTTGCTGCTCGACGAACCGACCAACCACCTCGATCTGGATATGCGCGAGGCATTGACCGAAGCGCTGAACGACTACACCGGCGCCCTCGTGCTGGTCTCGCACGACCGCTCGCTGATCCGCACCTGCTGCGACACCCTGCTGCATGTTGGCGGCGGCCGCATCACCGACTACGCCGGCGATCTGGACGACTACTCGCGCGCCGTGCAGCGCGAAAATACCGAGGCATCAGTCAGCGTTCCGGATGCGGGCACGCCAGCATCGAGCGGCCGTCGCCGCGACGAGCGTCGCGAGCGCGCCGAGCAGCGTGCGAGGCTCGCGCCCCTGCGCAAGGAAATCCAGCGCATCGAGCAACGCATGGCCGCACTTGAAAAAGAAAAACAGACGCTCGGCGGCAAGCTTGCCGATCCGCAGCTGTATGCAAGCGCATCCACCGCGAAAATGCTCGATTTCAGCCAGCGCTCCGCCGCGCTCTCTGCGGAAATTGACGCGCTCGAACATGAATGGCTGGCTGCCCAGCAGGAACTCGAACAGGCTGCGATCGCCTGAGGGATGCCGGTTCAGCGCAGCGATTTAACCCGGCGCACTGGGCGAATTCCCCTTGCCTGAGGGGTGGTCCGAACAAGTCGTTATCCCGGCGCAAGCCGGGATCCATTTGACCCTGATCTCTACCAAGCACAGTGGATTCCGGCGTTCGCCGGCATGACGAGCAACGGGTTGTTCAGACCATCCCTGGGTCGCCGGAACGATGGTCCACGCGGCGGCTGGCATTCGGTACGCGCCGTGAAATATCACGCAATATCCTGATATTCCTATTGTTCTATAACCACCAGCAGCCGCGCTAGACCCGCCAATAATTTATTTGACTTCCCTGTTGACATTGTGTGATCTAGTGTTATACTTACATACATCACTACTACTTCAGTTCACACTGATCCCACGGAGAAGAACATGAACGCGTCCACCCCAGTCATTCGACTCAGCCTCTTCGCGCTGACTGGCGCGATGATTCTTGGTGCAGCCACCCTGCACAACCGCAGCGTGCCCGCCGCAACTGCAGCGGCAGCGACCCTGACCGCGATCACTCTGCCGACGATTTCGGTGCGCCCGAGCGCGGAAAAAATCGCCGCCGCCAATCCCACGGTCGAGCAATCGCTGCCCACCCTGCCTACTGTTTATGTGCGCCCGAGCGAGGAAGAAGTGATCGCCGCGCGCATCGATCCCACCGACCGCATCCAGATCTTGTCGACGATCAATGTCTACCCCGACGCCGAAGCGATCGCCGCGGCGGCGCAACCGGCAATGATCGGCAATATCGTCACGGACGCCGACGAAGACGGCAACGGAATGCTCGACGCCGTACTGACCGAAGCAGTCGCCGAACACCATCGGCTGCGCCTGGACATGCCCTACTATTCGTTCGGCAAAGTGCTCGCACGCACTCACAAGAACTGAGTCAAGGATACCCATGAGCGTCACCTGGAACGACAATGCCCCGATCTATCGCCAGTTGCGCGATCGCGTCGTGGCGATGATTCTGGACGGCGTGCTTAAGCAGGGCGATGCCCTGCCATCGGTGCGTCAGGTCGCGGCGGATTTTCAGCTGAATCCGATCACCGTGTCCAAGGCGTATCAGGAGCTGGTCGACGATAATCTGGTGGAAAAACGGCGAGGACTTGGCATGTACGTGGCGGAAGGCGCACGCGCGGCGCTGTTGCGTTCGGAGCGGGAGCGTTTCCTGCGCGAGGAATGGCCGCTGCTGCGCGAACGCCTGATCCGGCTCGGCCTCGATCTACCCACCTTGCTGGCGCAGACGAAGAATACCAACGGAACGACACCATGACACTCGACGTCAACAACAACGGCTCCGCCAACAACATTGTTCGCGCGCGCGGGCTGACCAAACGCTACGGCGCGACGCTCGCACTCGATCATGTCGATCTCGATATCCCGGCCGGGCGCATCGTCGGCCTGATCGGCCCCAACGGCGCTGGCAAGACGACAGCGTTGAAAGCAATTCTCGGGCTTGCCGAATTCGACGGCGAGCTTTCGGTGCTGGGTCTGGATCCGCGCCACCAACGCACTGCCCTGATGCAGCAGGTCTGCTTCATCGCCGATGTTGCCGTGCTGCCGCGCTGGCTCAGAGTCGGCGATGCGGTCGACTTCGTTGGCGGCGTGCATCCGCGCTTCTCGCGCGAAAAATGTCTCGCCTTCCTGGCGCGAACCAAGATCAAGTCGACCCAGTGCGTCCGCGAACTGTCCAAGGGCATGATCGTGCAATTGCACTTGGCCCTGGTGATGGCGATCGACGCGAAATTGCTTGTGCTCGACGAACCAACCTTGGGCCTGGATATCCTTTATCGCAAGGAGTTCTACGCCAGCCTGCTCAACGACTATTTCGACGAGCAGAAAACCATCCTCGTGACCACGCATCAGGTCGAGGAAATCGAGCATATCCTCACCGACCTCATCTTCATCAGGGACGGAAAGCTGGTGCTCAATGCGAGCATGGAAGACATCGGCGAACGCTACGCCGAAGTGATGGTCGCGCCGGACAAGGCCGACGACGCGCGTGCGCTCAAGCCGCTCAGCGAGCGCCAGGTTTTCGGCAAATCCATATTTCTGTTCGACGGCGTGGATCGTGCGCAGCTCGCCAACCTGGGCGAGCTGCACAAGCCGAGCATCGCCGATCTGTTTGTCGCCACGATGAAAGGAACTTACGCATGAACGCGGTCGCAACAACGAACGCCCACACGCCCGTCAGCGCATTTACCTGGCTGGTCAAACGCGAATATTGGGAGCATCGCGGCGGCTTTTTCTGGACACCGCTGATCGTTGCGCTGGCTTTTATCTCGATCGTTCTGCTGGTCCTGATCACCGCCGATATCACCGCGCATCGGCACGGCATCAACGTGAGCGGCATGAATCTGGGTCAGCTCGCGGAAAAGATGACTGCGGAGAACACGGCGAAGTTCGCGGCAGGCGTGGATATCGGCCTGCTCGGCATGAGCGCGCCGATCGGTATTGCGCTGGCCTTCGTCGTGTTCTTCTATCTGCTCGGCGCGCTCTACGACGATCGTCGCGACCGCAGTGCGCTGTTCTGGAAATCGCTGCCGGTGTCGGATTTGGGCACGGTGCTGTCGAAGGTCGTGGCCGCCGTTCTCGTCGCGCCGCTGCTGGCCACGGCCGCGATCATCGCGCTGCACCTGGCCTTCCTCATACTCACCAGCCTGTACGCCATGCTGCATGGGGTAAATCCGTTGCCGCTACTGTGGTCGCCGGATCACCTCATCGCACTGTGGCTCAAGCTCCTCATAATCATTCCGATCAATGCGCTATGGGCGCTGCCGACGGTCGGCTGGTTGCTGCTGTGCTCGAGCTTTGTGCGCTCCAAGCCGTTCCTGTGGGCGGTGCTGCTGCCGCTGCTGGTCGGTGCTGTCGTGGCCTGGATCAATCTGCTGCAGCAATTCGCGCTGCCGAGCGGCTGGTACTGGAAAAACATCTTCGGCCGCATTGTGTTCGGCGTCGTGCCAGGGGGCTGGGTCAGCACCGGTCTGGCACGCGTCACCAATGTTGACGGGGATATCAATGTCGGACTTAACAAGCTCGACTTCATCCACAACTTTCTGTCCGTGGACGGGCTTCTCAACGTGCTTATGTCCGCTGAATTGTGGATCGGCGCCGTTGCCGGCGTCGCGATGATCGCGGCCGCGGTGTACTTCCGCCAGAAGCGCACCGAAACTTATGCCTGATCCAAGTCAGTCGCAGCGACCGCTCATAGGCGGTCGCTGACCACCCGATAGGCGTCGCCGTCGCGCACGACGCCGGCCTGGTTGAGGTCGACTTGGCCATCGAGCCAGTAGCGGTCGAAACCCAAATCAGTGCGGCGGAACACCACGGCATATTTGCGGTAAATATAGAACAGGTCTCCGTATTGCAGCTGATCCGGATGCAGGCGGTCGGCGATTTCCTTGGCGTCGTTGAAATGCCGTTCCATATCCTTGCGTACCGAGGTCTTTTCCGTCGGCACCATCGCCGCGAACAGGTTCGGTACGCTGTGCATCGCACGCAATGTCGGCGCCGCGACATTGCGAATCGGCTCATCCACGCGGTAGCGCCCGGCACCGCTCTTGCTGACTTCGGTGCGCTCCAGATTGAGTGCGCCGTCCAGCCAGAACAATTGCACGTGCGCGCCGCCGCGCCGAACCACCGCGCGCGCGGGACCCTGGACGAAAATCTGGTCGCCCTTCTGCAGCTGCTCGACCTTGATCGTGCCGTCGCCATTGCCCAGACCAAGCTGACTTCCCATCTGCTGGCGCGCCTCGGCAAGGCTAGGCCCCGCTGGTCGGCCGGCTGACGCCGGAGCGACTGCTGCGGCCGCAGCCGGTGGCGTTGGCGCCGTCACGAGCGGCGCTGCGGAAACAGGAGTTGCTTCGATTCTCGCCACTGTTACCGGCGGCGCCACTGTCGCAGGCGCAGACCGCGTTGCGGATACCGGCGCGGGCACAGCTTGTGGCGGAGTTGTTGCCGGTTTAGCTGCCGCCGCAGCCGCAGTCACGCCCGGTGTGGCAACAGGCTTGATCTTCGCCGCTGCCCTCGCTGCTCTCACTTCAGCGACCTTGGGTGCGGGCTCGGCGCCTGCCTTGGCGCCTGGCTCGCTGGCCACCACCCGTACCAGCACGTTCTCAAAGAACGCATCGCTGGTCTTCAGATGCACGTTCGCGGAACCGGCGCGCAACTTCGCAATCGCTTTTTCCCGCCAGTAAGGCGGTGTCGAAACCACGACTGTATTGCCGCTTGCGGCGGCTTGGCGAGCGATTTCGGCCAGTTTGGCATCGCCGGCGCCGGATTCGAAATCCTTGCCGTTGATCGCCACTTCCTGCGCCATCAGCAGGCCCGGCGCAAACGCACTGAAGAATACCAACCCACTCAGAAACGCAACCGTCTTGAAAGACCGCATTTTGGACCGCCCCTGTTTCTTTTTGCTCACGAAGTGTACCGTTTTGCGTGTACAGACATCATAACGCCGGTGTCACGCAATCCGCTTGAATACGGAACGTATCGGCACATGTGCAAGCGCGAGAATGTGATTTTGTGATCCAGTTCTACAAATGCCGATGCGCCGAACGAGCGGGCGACGATGCACAGGGACTCAACCGCCGGCCGAGCCGCCGTGGACACCGCCCTTGGTCAGCGCAGCCGGATCCAGCAGTTGCATGAGTTTGGTTCGCGACAGGCCGCTGGTCTCCAGCGCGACATCCAGAATCGGCCTGCCCTGCTTGTACGCCTGCTTTGCGATCGCCGCCCCTTTTTCGTAGCCGATGACCGAATTGAGCGCCGTGACGAGAATCGGATTGCGCTCGAGCGTCTCCTTGATCCGCTCCTCGCGCACCTTGAATCCGGCAATCGCCCGGTCGGCAAGAGCGCGCGACGCGTTCGCAAGAATTTGTATAGATTGCAGCAAATTATACGCAATCAGCGGCAGCATGACATTGAGCTGGAAATTGCCGCTTTGTCCGGCGATGGTGATCGCCGCATCGTTGCCTATCACCTGCGCGCAGACCATCGCCATCGCCTCGGGAATCACCGGATTGACCTTGCCCGGCATGATCGAAGAGCCTGGTTGCAGCGCCGGCAGTTCGATTTCGCCGAGCCCGGCCAACGGCCCGGAATTCATCCAGCGCAAGTCGTTCGCGATCTTCATGAGCGACGTTGCCAGCGTCTTCAGCTGCCCGGACAGTTCGACGGCTGCATCCTGCGCCGACAGGCCCGCAAAAAAATTCTCTGCGGAAACGAATTTCAGGCCCGTCGCCTTGCTCAGCTCCTTGCATATCATCGGACCGAGCCTGGCATCCGCATTGACGCCGGTGCCGACCGCCGTGCCGCCTTGCGGCAGCGCGCGAACGCGCTTAAGCGTCTCGTTGAGACGCGCAATGGCGGAATTAACCTGCGCCGACCAGCCGGAAAGCTCCTGGCCGAAGGTTACCGGCATCGCGTCCATCAAATGCGTGCGGCCGGTCTTTACCGTCTTCCGCAATTCCTTCGCGCGCCGGTCAATCGTCGCGTGCAGATGCGCCAGCGCCGGCAGCAATTGCTCCGCTACGGCCAGTGCTGCGCTGACCTGGATCGCAGTCGGAATCACATCGTTGGACGACTGGCCCATGTTGACGTCGTCGTTCGGATGAACTTTCACACCGGCGCTGGACGCAAGATTCGCGATAACCTCGTTGGCATTCATGTTCGACGAGGTCGCCGAGCCGGTCTGGAACACGTCGATCGGGAACTGCGCGTCGAACTCGCCCGCGGCGACGCGGCCGGCGGCTTTGCGGATATCCCTGGCCAAGGCTTTCGGCAAATGACCCATATCGCCATTCGCCTGCGCCGCCGCTGCCTTGATCAGCCCCAGTGCGCGAATGAACTCGCGCGGCATGCGCAGACCCGATATCGGAAAATTGTTCACCGCGCGCTGTGTCTGCGCGCCGTAGAGCGCCTTGGCCGGCACCTGCAGTTCGCCCATGCTGTCACGTTCGATGCGGTATCCGCTCATTTCCTTTCTCCGAGTGTCGTGCAGGCTGGGTTTGCCAGTTTGCGCCTGCGCGCATCGAAATCAAGCCGCCATCGCTGCCAGGTAGTGGGTCAGTTTGAAATTCTTTTGTCCGTTCGTGGTGAGGTATCGAACCACGAGCGGCAATCCTGCGTGCCGTTCACCCTTCGATCCCACAGGGACTTCCTGCGGTCGTACCTCAGGGCCAATGGAGCATTATTTCAAACTGACCCACTACCCGCTGCCAGCGCGAAGCAGAATCGGCGGATTGCGCTGGTATCATTGGCTTCTGCTCGCCGCGGAATCTCCCATGATCCATTCCCCGCTCACCGCCCTGTCGCCACTCGACGGTCGTTATGCCGCCAAGGTCGAGGCATTGCGGCCGATTTTCAGTGAATACGGACTGATGCAGCGCCGCGTGCTGGTCGAAGTGCACTGGCTGCAGGCTCTGTCCGTGGAGAAAAAAATCGGTGAAGTCGGCGCACTTTCGGCCGATGCGAACGGGACATTGCAGGCGCTCGCGGAAAAATTTTCCGTTGCCGACGGCGAGCGCATCAAGGAGATCGAGCGCAAGACCAATCACGACGTCAAGGCGGTCGAATATTTCATCAAGGAGCGCATCGGCGATCACACCGAACTGGCGCGTGCGAAAGAATTCGTCCATTTCGCCTGCACCAGCGAGGACATCAACAATCTGGCCTATGCGCTGATGCTGCGCGACGCGCGCAATGGCGTGCTGCTGCCGGCGCTCGATGGTGTGATCGCGCAACTGCGCGAGCTCGCGCACGCGCACTCCGCGCTGCCGATGCTGTCGCGCACACATGGGCAGACGGCGTCGCCGACCACGCTGGGCAAGGAGATCGCGAATGTCGTCGCACGCCTGCAGCGCCAGCGCAAGCAGATCGCCGCGGTCGAACTCCTGGGCAAGATCAATGGCGCGGTCGGCAATTACAACGCGCATGTTGCGGCGTATCCGGAAGTCGATTGGCCGATGCTCGCGCAACGCTTCGTCGAATCCCTGGGCCTCGTTTTCAATCCGCTGACGACACAGATCGAGCCACACGATTTCGTCGCCGAACTTGCCGATGCGATCCGTCGCGCAAACGTAATCGTCATCGACCTGTGCCGCGATATCTGGGGCTATATTTCGCTCGGCTATTTCCGCCAGACCCTCAAGGCCGGCGAAGTCGGTTCGAGTACGATGCCGCACAAGGTCAACCCGATCGATTTCGAGAATGCCGAAGGCAACCTCGGCATTGCCAATGTGTTATTTGTACACTTTGCCGAAAAATTGCCGATCTCACGCTGGCAGCGCGACCTCACCGATTCCACCGTACTGCGCGCGCTCGGCACCGCGTTCGGCCACACCCAGATCGCGATCGATTCGCTGCTGCGCGGCTTGGGCAAACTCACGGTCGATGCGGTGCGCATCCAGGCCGATCTGGACGCCAGCTGGGAAGTGCTTGCCGAAGCCGTGCAGACCGTGATGCGCCGCCATGGCTTGCCCGAACCCTATGAACAATTGAAAGCGCTGACGCGCGGGCAAGGCATCACGCGTGAAAGCCTGCGCGAATTTATCGCGCAGCTCGATCTGCCGGCCGAAGCGAAACAGCGTCTGCTCGGACTCACTCCGGCGGACTACATCGGTCTCGCCGGCAAACTTGCCAGCGACGTCTGAATCGGCATGAGGCGCATCGCCAGCGAAACTCGCGCAACGCGAAGTCAACCGCTCGGCATGCCGCCGGCTCGCTTCCTGCGCGACTACTGGCAGAAGCGACCGCTGCTGATCCGCGGGCTTTTCCCCGGCGGTATCGATACCATCTCGCCGAACGATCTTGCCGGACTCGCCTGCGAGGAAACGGCCTTGTCGCGCATCGTTTTGCGTGATGCCAAACGCGAGCGCTGGACGCTGCGTAATGGTCCGTTCCGCGAAACCGAATTCGCCCGGCTCGGCAAGAAGGATTGGACCTTGCTGGTACAGGACGTGGACAAGTGGGATGCCGACGTCGCCGCCCTGCTCGATCGTTTCCGCTTCATTCCGTCATGGCGCGTGGACGACGTGATGGTCAGCTACGCGACCGACGGTGGCGGCGTCGGCCCGCATGTAGACCATTACGACGTGTTCCTGATCCAGGCGCGCGGCATGCGCCGCTGGCGGATCAGCGTCGACGGTATGCGAATCCCGCGCAAGAGCCCGCACATCCCTGTGCAGACTTCTCAATTTGAATTCCGCGACGACAGCGAATTGAAACTACTGCGCGAATTTGCGCCGACCCGCGAATGGACGCTGGACAGCGGCGACGCACTGTATCTGCCGCCCGGAGTACCGCACGACGGCGTCGCGCTCGGCGAGTGCATGACCTGCTCGGTCGGCATGCGCGCGCCCTCGCAGGCCGAGCTGCTGCTGGATTTCGCCGAGTTTCTTGCCGAACCGCTGGGTGAGGACCGGCGCTACGCGGACCCGGATCTGGCGTCCGCGCGCGATGCGAACGAGATCGACGACGCTGCGCTCGCGCGCCTGCGCACCGCAATGCCACAATTTACCCATGTGGACAAACCCACCTTGGCGCATTGGTTCGGCTGCTTCATCACCCGCTATCGCAGCGCCCAGATTGCCGCCGCGCCGGCGCGGGCGCTGTCCGCCGCGGACGTGCGCCAGCGCCTGCCGCATGCGATCTTGCTGCGCAACCCGTTCAGCCGCTTCGCCTGGCGTCGCGTCGGCCGCGCCGCGGAATTGTTCGTCGCCGGCGACGCCTGGCGCTGTCCGTTGGCGTTCGCGCGTCTCATCTCCGCCCTGCGTGAAATCGATGGTGAGAAACTTGTGGCGGTTGCCGCGAGTGCAGAGGCACTGCAGACCTTGACCTCGCTGATCAATGCGGGGCACCTGCAATTCTCCCGGCGCCGCGGCGGAGCAGCCAGACGCTGACCCGCGTCCGATTGGCCTTTGCTAAGCTCTGACGATCAACGGAGCAGCCATGCCGAAGCGGCCCATCAGTGTCAGCGAGGAAGATCACAACCTGTTTCAGCAGGCGATCGGCGCCGTGCGGCCGATCAAGCAGCGCGTGACGCCGGTAGCGAGACCGCGCCCCGCACCTGAGCCGCTGCAGTCGTTGCTTGATGAAGCGCGCGTGTCGAGCGAACTGATCGATTCGGCGATCGACCCCGCGCAAATCGAAGTCGGCGAGGAGCTCTCCTATCTGAAGGACGGCCACTCGCCGCAGCTATTGCGCAAGTTGAAGCGCGGACAGTTCAGCGTTGTCGACGAAATCGATCTGCATCAAATGACCGCGGCGGTGGCGCGCGAGGCAATCGCGCAGTTCCTTGCCGAATGCAAACGCGAACGGCGCCTGTGCGTGAAGATCATCCACGGCAAAGGCTTGCGTTCGCGCAATGAAGGGCCCGTCCTCAAACGTCTGGTCGACAGCTTGCTGCGGCGCCGCGCCGACGTGATCGCCTACGCATCCGCGAAGGCGAGCGCGGGCGGCACCGGAGCGCTAATCGTGCTGCTGCGGCGCGACTGACGCATCCGCGCCTGCGGCGAGGCAGCTTATTCGGAGGTTCCCTAGTCGCCCTTGTTCTTGACCGGATAGTGAATCCACATCACTTTCGCGCCGCGCTGCTCGGCCCACTGATTCACGGTCGCAATCTTCCCGATATCCACATCGGCTTCCGAGTACCAGGTCGCCGGGCGATAGCGTGGCCCCGCGCAACCGCACAGAACAAGCGCGAGTGTTGCAGCGCCTACCACGGCCTTCAGAGCAGGCTTACCCATGACGACCTCCATCGCGCGGGCACCACCAACGGCGCCGCAAGTGCGCGTATCCATGGAAGACGTGACAGGGCCTGCCAACGTCGCAGGCTCGACGCGGACAAGCCGAGGTGCATATTCCGCAGCACCGCCTATAAAGGCGGATCTTCCATTAATTCTCTAATGATTACAGTTGCATATGAACCAGATGTCAGGTAGAACTTCAACTCAAGCGCATCCGCGCCAATCCAGTTTGCCTGGAACGTCCGCGGCCCCAGCGCGAGCGCGCGACGCTCTTGCCTCAGCCCGTGTGCGGCGAGTCCGGCGCTGAGGTCGGGATATGCGTCAGCGATCGCGCGCTCCAGTTCAACGACCGCCGCTGTCGAGCGCAGTTCTCCACTACCCCACAGTGGTCCGGTCAAACCGATATCGCCGCGTGAAAAGCGCTCAGCCAACTCCGGCGTATACGGCTCGGGACCGAAGATGCTGTGCGTGCCGGCCAGCATCCACACTTCACCGGGCAGGACAACATTCCAGTCGCCGCGTTCGACGCGCGCCGCAAGCACGCCGTTGAACAGAAACGAACGCGCGGACGACAGCAGCAGGCTGCGCTCGTGGCGCTGCACACGTTTGCCGGCGAACAGCGCACGAGCGCGTTCGACGTTGGCGCCGCCGCGGCCGAAACGCTGTTCGCCGAAATAGTTCGGCACGCCCTGCGCGGCGATCGCCGCGACGCGCGCCTCAGCTGCCGCGCGGTCGCCTTCGATGGCGCGAAGTATAATTTTGAAATTATTGCCTTTCAGTGCGCCACGCTTGAGCTTGCGGCTGTGGCGCTCCGCATCGATCACGCGAAATTCCGCGTGCTCCAGGCCCAGCCAGTCCGGCTCCGCCTGCTTGCCGGGCAGGTGCACGGAAAAGGTCTGCCGTGTCAGCGCATGCCGATCCTTCAGTCCGGCATAGCTCACGGCATCGGGCGCCACGCACGCGTAACGCGCGAGCTCGCGTGCAACCCAGTCGGTGTTCGCGCCGCGTTTTTCCACACGCAGAAATACGTGCTCGCCGTGACCATCCGGCGCAAAGCCGAGATCTTCGTCGACGAAAAAATCTTCCGCACTCGCGCGCAGGATGCCGCGCAACGGCGGTCCGCCATGTGCAAAGGGCAGATCGCCCGGCGCGCTGACCACGCGGCGTCAGCTCGTCGCCACGAGCAAGGCGACGACAAACGCGGCAATGCCTTCGCCACGGCCGGTGAACCCGAGCTTCTCGCTGGTAGTGGCCTTCACGCTGATCCGCTGCGCGTCGCAGCCAAGATCGGCGGCGAGGTTGGCGCGCATTGCCTGCGCATGCGGCGCGACTTTCGGCCGTTCGCAGACGATACTGATATCCGCATTGCCGATGACCAGTCCCTGCCCGCGCATCAAACCCGCACAATGACGCAGAAACACGCGGCTGTCCGCGCCGCGCCAACGTTCGTCGGATGGCGGGAAATGCGTGCCGATATCGCCGAGCGCCAGCGCGCCCAGGATCGCGTCGCAAAGCGCATGGATCGCGACATCGCCATCCGAGTGCGCGACGATGCCGCACTCGTGTGCAATGCGCACGCCGCCGAGCACGACGTGATCGCCGGGCCCGAATGCGTGGATATCGATTCCCTGGCCGATACGCATCAGTCGCCTCTCTCAAGCAGAAATTCCGCCAGCGCAAAATCCGCCGGCGTCGTTACCTTGATATTGCTTTCCGCACCCTCGACGAGCAAGGGCCGGTGGCCCATCCTCTCCATCGCCATCGCCTCGTCGGTCACCGCAATGCCGGCGGCGCGCGCCGATTCGAGCGCAGCCACCAGTTCGCCGTAGCGGAACAGCTGCGGCGTCAGCGCACGCCAGCGCGCTTCGCGCGGCTCGGTCGCAACGCTGCAGTTCTGCGTATCGGCACGCTTGAGCGTATCGCGCAATGGCGCGGCCAGCAATGCGCCACCGGCCAGCATTCCCAGATCGAGCAGGCGCGATATATCGTCTGCGCGCACGCAGGGGCGCGCAGCGTCGTGCACGAGTATAAAATTCCCATCCTGTACTTTCGCGCGCAGCGCATGCAGGCCGGCAAGCACCGAATCGGCGCGCTCGGCGCCGCCGACCGCGGTCAGCACGGGTTTGCCAGGCAACCCGATATTCGACCAATGCTCATCGTCGGCAGCCAGCGCCACCATCAAACCTGCAACAGATGGATGTGCGGCAAGTCTCTCCAGCGTGTGCTGCAACAACGACTTTCCGACGAGCGGCAGGTATTGCTTCGGAATCCCGCCGCCGACACGTGTGCCGCGTCCCGCCGCGGGAACCACACACCACAGCGCTGCGTCAATGTCCGTCATTTTTCTTGGCGGTCGGATCGGGATCGACGACTTGGTAGAAAACTTCGTCCGGCTTGATCAGACCCAGTTCGGTACGTGCGCGCTCCTCGATCGCATCCTTGCCGTTGCGCAAATCCTCCACGTCGGCGGCGAGCGCGTCGTTGCGCTGCTTGAGCTTGGCGTTTTCCGCTTTCTGCATCGCGATCTGCTCCTGCAGGCGCGCAATCTCGCGCAAACCCCAGTCGCCGGCCCACAGCTTGACGCCAAGAGCGAGCAGCAGCGCCAGCAGGGTCAGGGCGACCAGTCGCAGCACGGCTTTGCCCTAGCCCACGAGTCCCGGCACGTGCGCGAACGCCGCGCGGCCCGCGTAACGCGCGCCCGCGCCCAGCGACCCTTCGATGCGCAGCAACTGGTTGTACTTGGCCACGCGATCCGAGCGGCACAGCGAGCCGGTCTTGATCTGACTCGCCGTGGTCGCTACCGAGATATCGGCGATCGTCGTATCTTCGGTCTCGCCCGAGCGGTGCGAAACAATCGCCGCGTAGTTCGCCTTGTCCGCCATCGCGATCGTTTCCAGCGTCTCGCTCAAGGTGCCGATCTGATTGACTTTGATCAGGATCGCATTGGCGATGCCGTTTGCGATGCCCTCGCGGAAAATCGCCGGATTGGTCACGAAATTGTCGTCGCCGACCAGCTGGATGCGCTTGCCCAGCTGCTGGGTAATCAGCTTCCAGCCCGGCGTGTCCTGTTCGGCCATGCCGTCCTCGATCGTGATGATCGGATACTTCGCGCACCAGTTCGTATACAAATCCACCAACTGGGCTGGCGTCAATTTCTTGCCTTCGCCGGCCAGATCGTAGACCCCGTTTTCGAAGAACTCCGAGCTCGCGGCGTCAAGACCGAGGTAGACATCTTTGCCGGCCTTGTAGCCGGTCTTGCCCATCGCTTCGAGGATCGTCTCGATCGCCTGCTCGTTCGATTTGAGATCCGGCGCAAAGCCGCCTTCGTCGCCAACGGCCGTGTTGAGACCTTTCGCTTTTAATACAGATTTAAGCGCATGGAAAATTTCCACACCGGCGCGCAGCGCTTCGGAAAATGTCGGCAGGCCGACCGGCAGCACCATGAACTCCTGCATATCGACATTGTTGTCGGCATGCGCACCGCCATTGACGATATTCATCATCGGCACCGGTAGCACGGGCTCGCGCACACCGGCGAGGTATTTCCATAAAGGCAGTTTTTTCGACGCCGCTACCGCGTGTGCATTCGCCAGCGAGACACCAAGCAAGGCGTTGGCGCCGAGCTTGCCCTTGTTCGGCGTACCGTCAAGCGCGATCAATTTCGCATCGAGGCCTTGCTGATCGAGCGCGTCGAAGCCCTTGAGCGCTGTCGCTATCGTCGTGTTGACGTTGGCCACGGCGTTCTTCACGCCCTTGCCGAGATAGCGCGACTTGTCGCCATCGCGCAGTTCGACCGCTTCGCGCGAACCGGTCGAGGCGCCGCTTGGCACCGCTGCGCGACCAAACGAACCGTCGGCAAGCGTGACTTCGGCCTCAAGCGTCGGATTGCCGCGCGAGTCGAGAATTTCGCGGGCTAAGATTTTCTGAACAGGTAAGCTCATACAGATAACCACTCTTGTTTTTATGGTTTAAGGTGCTCGTCTAACTTCAAATTGTAGATCGATGATATGTATTGCGTGTTCATCACATCTTCGTATCGCGCTTCCAAGTGTTTACATAGTCCCCAGATGTTTGGGAATACGCTCGCGAAGTTAAAACCAAGGCGATTTAGCTCTGCGAACAGAAACGGTGCACGCCCAGCCTTAACTGAAAACTTCGTCAAACGCTTTGAAAAATCGCTTTGGTCTTCCAATGCGACATATTTGCCGCCCTTATCCCAGTACTTGTGAACTGAAAATAGACCAGATTGGGCAGCAACGCGCGCTGTTACGTGATCAGGCCTCAGTAATTTTGTACAAGCTAGCTCAAAGGGCGTCTTGAGCATGTCTTTGTCCGACAAATAGTCGCTGCTTGTTGCTTTAAGAGCCCAAACTACAGGTGTCCTCAGATCGTCGCGAGCCACGCCGAGCAACGCAAACCAGAGGGCGGTGAGCGGGCTACTTGTCCAGTCTAAGAGCCTCGTCGGCGCACCATTGTGCTGAGCAAGCACCATCAACTGCCAATCGTCCATTGAATTCGCAGCAACGAAGGCATGAGCACGACGCCGAAACTCGCTCAAAAAAGTCTTCTCATGAACACTTGAGTTGATGCTTGAGTATTGCCTCGCCACTTTTGGCAGAAGCGGCTCGTCAACGGACTGTCCTCGATATATGGTCGATGGCTCCAGTGACACGCGCTCCAGCTCTTCGAGGAATTCTTTAACCCCCGATATCTCAATCATCTTTACGTCAGTCGATTTCAAGTAACGCTCACCGGTTCGATTCGCCAGCTGCTCGTAATTTAACTACCTCATCTAGCTCTAGAAGCACTTCGAGTAAGGCTTCCATCTTGCCCAACGGCCACGCATTCGGCCCATCGCTGAGCGCCTTGTCGGGATCGGGATGCGTTTCCATAAAGATGCCGGCGACGCCGACCGCGACCGCCGCGCGCGCGAGCACGGGCACGAATTCGCGCTGACCACCCGAGGTGCCGCCCTGCCCGCCCGGCAACTGCACCGAGTGCGTTGCGTCGAACACGACCGGGCAGCCGGTTTCGCGCAGCACGGCGAGGCTGCGCGGATCGGAGACGAGATTGTTGTAGCCGAAACTCGCGCCGCGCTCGCAGACCATGATCTGCTCGTTGCCGACGGCCTTGGCCTTCGCCGCAACGTGCTTCATATCCCACGGCGCAAGAAACTGGCCTTTCTTGATGTTCACCGGCTTGCCCGCGCGCGCGACGTTCTGGATGAAATCGGTCTGGCGACACAGGAATGCGGGCGTCTGCAGCACGTCGACGACGGCTGCGACCTCGTTCATCGGCGTGTATTCGTGCACGTCGGTCAGCACCGGCACGCCGATCTGGCGTTTGACTTCACCGAGGATGCGCAAGCCTTCTTCCATGCCCGGGCCGCGAAAGCTCGAGCTCGATGTGCGGTTGGCCTTGTCGAAGCTCGATTTGAAGATGAAGGGGATGCCGAGTTTGCCGGTGATCTCCTTCAAGGTACCGGCAGTATCGAGTTGCAATTGCTGCGATTCGACCACGCAGGGACCCGCGATCAGAAACAGTGGTTGGTCCAGGCCGACTTCAAAGCCGCAGAGTTTCATCGAACACACATCCCCGGCTCGTCATTGACTCGCCGCGTCCGCGGCTCGCCCTTCGGGCCA
>JAYTQX010000218.1:0-13157 GCA_043746455.1 Pseudomonadota bacterium | reverse complement strand
GCCGCGTCCTCTCTTTCCGCATCGGTGGAAAATTGCGGCACGTTGGAAATCAGCACGGTGTTGAAACTCTGTCCGATCTCGATGTAGTCGGCGACCGCGCGCGGGCCTTCGCAAAGCGCGGCGAACTCGAACCAGATCACGCCATCGGCGCGGTGCTTGACCGGAATCCCGCGGCCGTTGATATCGATGGTCGGCTCGTTGCGCCGGGCGCCCGGCGCGATGCGGGCGAAACAAGCGGCGATCGCAGCCTCGGCTGCTTCGCCGAGCGGGGTGAAATAGACCCCGGCATCGGTCAACGCACGCAGGCGATAATCCTGGCTCGACAGCAGTTCGAGCACCTCGCAATTCTGTTCGATCAGCGCGATCGCCGGCAGAAACCGTTCGCGTTGCAGGCCGTCCTTGTACAAAAGCCCGGGCTCGATATTCGACGTCGTTACCAAAGTGACGCCGCGCGCGAACAGGTGCTTGAGCAGATTGCCGAGGATCATCGCATCGCCGATGTCGGTGACGAAGAATTCGTCCAGACAAAACACACGCGCCTGCGCGGCGAAATGCGCGGCGACGGCGACCAGCGGATCCTCATGGCCCTTCAACCGGTTCAACTCGGCATGCACGCGACCCATGAAGCGGTGGAAATGCAGGCGCAGCTTCTGCTCGAACGGCAGCGACTGCAGAAACAAGTCCATGAGGAAGGTCTTGCCGCGCCCGACCGAGCCCCACAGATAAAGGCCGCGAGCCGGCGGCGTGGAACGCAGACGGCGGCGCCACCAACTGCTGTTCTCGGCCTCGATCAGTTCGGCTTGAATGCGATCCAGGCGCAGAAGCACGACGCGCTGTGCGGCATCGTCTTCCCAGCGCTTTTCCACAACACCCCGCGCATACAGTGCGCTCGGCGTCGCGACGAGGGCTTCGTTGGCGTCGGTCATGCGTGCGCCGCGCCCAGCAGGGGCGGCAGATTCGCGCGCACGCCGTCCTGCACGATGCTGCGCAGCTCGATCAGGCGGCGATGGAAAAAATGGCTGGTCTCCGGCACGCGCACCAGGGTCGGTGCCGGATCGCGCGCGGCGACAAACGCATACACCGCTGCGGGGTCGACGATTTCGTCGGCCTCGCCCTGAATCAACAGCCACGGGCATGCGGGCGTCGGCAACGCGCTGAAATCCAGCCGCGTTACCGCCGGCGCAACCGTGATCAGCTGGCGCACCGGCAGGGCTCCGGCCACACGCAGGGCGACGTAGCTGCCGAACGAAAATCCGGCCATCCACAGCACGTCATCGGGCCGCACGCGCTGCACCCACGCCGCGACGGCAAGCGCATCGTCGGTCTCGCCTCGTCCGTCGTCGAACGTGCCGGCCGACGCGCCGATCCCGCGAAAATTGAAACGCACGGTGGCCAGACCCAATTCGCGCAGCGCGCGTTCGAGCGTGGTCACCACCTTGTTGTGCATGGTGCCGCCCTGCAGCGGATGCGGATGACAGACGATCGCCGTGCCCGCGCGTGCGAGGTCGGGCGCCGGCATATCGGTGGCGACTTCGAGCGCGCCCGCCGGCCCGGACAGGAGAAACGTCGTCGCCGTCGCGGGGAATCGATCCGGTACTGTGTCGGTCGTCATAAGGCTGCGCATAATAACGGACAGCCACCGTCATTTGACATCGGATCGGTCCGAACCAAGCCGCCACGGATGAATCATCTCGCCCATATTTTTCTCGCCGGCACGCAGGCGCAGGCGCAGCTTGGCGGCCTGCTTGGCGATTTCTGGCGCGGCGCACCCGATCCGGACTGGCCGCCGGCCTTGCGCGCCGGCGTGACGCTGCATAGAAAAATAGACGTTTATACGGATAGCCATCCATTCGTCACGGACGCGCGCCGCTTGTTCGATGCGCCGCTGCGCCGCTATGCCGGGATCCTGCTCGACATGTACTTCGATCACGCGCTGGCGCGCGACTGGTCGCGCTATTCGGACGAATCGCTGGCTGTGCTGTCCACGCTCATGCTGGATCTGGTCGCGGCCAACGCAGCACAATTGCCGCCGGACCTGCAGCGCTTCGCGCACTACATGCGCGATCATGGCCTGTTCGTCGGCTATTCGCAGCGCGCGACTATCGAGCAGGCGCTCGGCGGCATCAGCCGGCGTCTGCGCCGCGCCAATCCGCTGGCCGAGGCCGGGCCTGAGCTATGGCAGCGTGCGAGCGCGCTCGATGAAACGTTCGCGCGCTTCTTTCCGGACTTGATCGGCTACGCACACGACCAGCGTCGATTGCTCGGCATCGATTAGCCTACTACGTCATCCCGGCATGGACTGCCGGGACTGCGAAGGCAGGATGCCTCAATCCAGACTACTCCTTGGCTTCATCACAAAGACACTGGATCCCGGCTCAAGAGTACATCCCTGTACAGCCGGGATGACTTCATCCTGAAGTCACTTGACTTGCGTCAGCATCCACTGGACCGTGGCCTTGACCTGCTCATTGGTCAGAGATGGATTGCCGCCCTTGGCCGGCATCACACCCTTGCTGCCGGTAAACCCTTCGGTCGCATGCTTGACCAGGGTGTCGAGGCCCTCGGCCACGCGCGGCGCCCACGCGCCCTTGTCGGTGATCACCGGCGCGCCGGTCGCGGCATTCGTATGGCAGGTCTGGCACAGATTGCCGAAGATCGTCTTGCCGTCGAGCGTGCCGCCATAGGCCACTTGCGCTTCCGCGGCCTTTTTCGCGGCGTCCTGTGCGGCCTGCAGCGCCGCGCGGCCGGTATCGCCTGCGTAGACGCCGCCCACCGGTGCGATGCGCGCCTGCACTTCCTCGACATGCGAGGGATTGGTCGGCGGCGGATGATGCGAATACAGGTACAACGCCAGTCCGATCAACGCGAACATGACCAGCACGAGAATGCCGATCAGCTGCGAAAAGTGCTTGAGGAAGACCCGGTCTTGGGGAGTAACGGGATTGGTCACGGACGCATCACCTGGATGGAGGCCAGCCGGCAGCGGCCGGAACGAGTTCTGCGCAATCGCGGCTGAGCCACACCTTGCGTTGGCGCAAAGTATAGCGGTGAGTCTTTGTTCGCGGAAGGCACCGCGCCAGAGTGTCGCGGCCGCGCGAGGTGGCCGGCTCAGCCCATGCCGCCATTGATGCCGATCACCTGCCCGCTGATATAACCGGCGGCGTCCGAACACAGGTAAGCAATCAGACTGGCGACCTCGGCCGCCGTGCCCGCGCGGCCGGCCGGCACCAGCTGCTTGATCTGCTCCGCGTCGAAGGTAGCGTCGGATAAGCGTCCGGCGATCACGCCTGGTGCGACCACATTGACCGTGATTCCGCGCGAGGCCATCTCGCGCGCCAGCGATTTCGCCGCGCCATGTAACGCCGACTTGGCCGCCGCGTAGTTGACCTGACCGCGATTGCCGAGCACCGCCGCAACCGATGACACCGCCACGATGCGCCCGAAGCGCGCGCGCGCCATCGGCAACAGCAAGGGCTGCGTTACGTGGAAGAATCCGTGCAGCGACACGTCGATCACCCGATGCCATTGCTCGGCGCGCATGCCCGCGAGCGGCGCATCGTCGTGGATACCTGCGTTGTGCACCAAAACCTCGATCGGTCCATCGGCAAGCAAAGTCTCGATCGCGGCGCGGGTTGCCGCCGCGTCTGTCAGATCGAATGCGACCACCTGCGCCACACCACCTTGCGATTTGATCTCGTCGACGAGCGCCTGCGCACGTTCCGCATTCGCATGTGCGTGTGCGTAGACGAAGCAACCCTGCGCCGCCAGCGCGCGGCAAATCGCCGCGCCGATATCGCCGCTAGCGCCGGTAACAAGCGCGCGGCGTAACGTCTTAGCTTTGGGAGTTGTCATTTCGGCATTCTTGCACAGCCGTGGGCGCAGCGATTAGGCTGCTGGGACTAGAAGCTGTCTCGTTAGGTGATCCAGCCATATGAAACGTCAGTATCTCGGTGACTCCAAAGATAGTTTCAAGTGGGACTATCTTGATTTTCTGGTACGAACCCTTGGTTATGCCAACCTTCAAATCGCTTGGATGATGACTCCTGATGACAGCAGCCCCGATGGAAGGACCGCTCCTGAGTTATTCCACGCACGACCAGAGATTCTTAAATTCTGTAACTCCTTACGTTCGTTGCGCGATCCCGATCGATTGTCGGAACTACCAACCTCCACAGGTGCCGGTTATGGAGTCACGCTTCATGGATCCGACAAATATTTCGACAATAATCACCGCAATTCCTATTTCTCGGGTATTGATGGCAGTACCGACAAAGTTCTGTTCCTCGATCCCGACAACGGCTTTGAGCCGGAACGCAGCTATAGTGAAAAACACGTGCTTTACTCTGAAGTGGACAGACTCATTAAGACAATCTCCCCTCATTCCGTGATCACAGTATTTCAACATCATAGACGCAAGAAATTCCCCGCTGACCTCGCTCGCATTCGCGAACGCTTGCACAGTGGATATTCTGCTGCCATTTATTGGCATTCCCTTATGTTCGTCAGCGTGTCTCGATCCCCCTCCACAATTGAAAGAATCTGCGAGATCAATTCCGAGTACGCTAAACATCATCCGGTGGAAGCCCTCATCTAAGTGGCCGCGACGACGGGCCCTAGATGGCGCTTGCCGTGATGCCTAGACGCCCATGCTTTCACCGCCGCTGATTACCGCAGCCCGACCTTCCGCGAGCAATTGACCTTGATGCTCGACACGGAATGCGTATTGCCAACTCGTACCGCTGTCGAGCAGCTTTTCCGCATAGACATCGAGCAGGCCCGGCAGATCGTCGATACGCGCGACGTGCAGCTGCACCGCACGCAGCGAAACAAGCAGACCGGGCGCAGCAGTCGCGCCACTGCGCTGCGCGAGCAGGCCACCATGCACGGCCATCGCCTGCGCACCGTATTCGCACAGATGCACGGCGCGCAGCTGGCCGTCGCTGCGCAACGGGTTGTCGGCGCGCCGGTGTGAATCGGCGGTGAGATGGATACGGGCGTTGTCCCAGTCGATAACGCGATCGAGCAGGCTCATCGCCCCGCGATGCGGAATCAACGCTTCCCACTCGCGCTTGTTCAAGCTCATCAATTTTGTGAGCGCCGCGCCATGATGATCGACAGACAGAAATGGAATGCGACGCCCAGCGCGACCGTGGCACCGATTGCACGCAGCACGGGCACGCTCGAGGTCGCGAGCAGGCCGAACACCAGCACTGCGCTGAGCACGCAGACGATGGTCGCATGCAGCGTGCGCCGCGCTTCGGCGGCATCGTCGACGCGGCGCTCGAAGAACAACGCGTAGTGCAGACCGAGGCCCGCCGCGAGCGTGAGCGCAACCAGATGGAACAGCGACAGCGACACGCCACTGCCGCGCAACACGGCGAGCACGAGCAGGGTTGCGAGCGACATCGGTGCGATCACATGCCAGGCACGCGCGAGATTGCGGAATGCGATCGCCACGGCGGCGGCGAGCAGCAGCAAGGCGACCAGCAGGGCCGTGCCGATGCGCGCGCGGTAGGTCGCCACCAGCGATTCGGAGGCGGTCTTCAGATCGAGCAGGCGCACTGCGCCCTGCGTCGCGTCGGCAATCGCGGCCAGCGCCGTGGCATCGTGCACGCCGCTCATCGTGGCAAGTCCAAGCCAATGTCCATCGCGTTCGCTGAGCATCGCGTGCAGGCGCGCGCCGAGCAGCGAAGTGCCGAACGCCTGTGCGGTCAGCGGCGGCAGGCTGCGCGCGGTTTCGACATCGTCGACGAAGGGCGCGAACAGGCCGGGCTGGAACGGCAGATCCTGCTGCGCTTGATCGAGCACGGCCTGCAGCGTGGCGCGATCCGGCAGTTTCGCCTGACGCGCCTGCTGTGTCGCGATACTCGGCAGATAGCGGCTCGGCAGTTCGACATCGTCGACTGATTTTGCAGAAATCCATTTTTCCACTTGTGCAGAAATTTTTTCCGACAGGGCAAGCACGCCGTCTGCGCTCGGCGCCTCAATCACCAGCAGATACCGCACGTCGGGCGCGCCGAGCGCCGCACGCAGTTCGCCCTCGCGCTTGAGCAGCGCCGGCGGCACCGGCGTCAAGGCGGCGAGATCGTTTTGCCAGAACGGCGTCGGCGCTGACCAGAGCACGATGCCGGCGAGCAGCAGCAGGCTCCACGGCACCCAGCGCAGGCGCGGCAGCGCGTCGAGCTGCAGGCGCAATCGTTCGAGCCATACCGACTGCGCAACATCGCGAAAGCGCACAGGCAATACCTGTGGCAGCAGATAGCGCGTGACGAAGCCGGCGACGAGCAATCCTCCTATCGTGAACACCGCCAGCTGCTGCAGACCGGCGACGCCCGAAGCGAAAAACGCCAGATAGGCGATGCACGCGGACACGATCGCCAGGCGCAGCAGCGGCCACACGCCGCGCAGACTTTCCTGCGCGCTCGCACCCGCGCGCCGGTGACTCAGACAGCGGATCGGATATTCCTGGGCCACGCCGAGCAGGGTAAAACCGAACGCGAGCGTGATGCCGTGGATCGGGCCGAACACCAGCGCGGTGGCAGCGATGCCGACCAGTGCGCCACTGGCGATCGGCAGCGCCGCGAGCGCAAGCACGCCAAGACTGCGATAGGCGGCGAGCAGGAGCAGTGCGAACGCGAACGTGCCGAATCCGCTCAACCACTCGGCCTCGCGGCGCGTGTTGGCGTTGACCACGACGCTGAAATAACCCGGGCCGCTGATGCTGAGGCGCGCATCGGCGCGCGTAGGCAACGCATTGAACGCGGACTGCAACGCCGCGATCGCCGCGCCCTGCGCGGCCGGATCGAAGGCGGGCGCGGTCGTTTCCGCGAGCAGCAAGGCCGACCCGTCAGGCGCAAACCAGACACCGTTGCGTAGTTGCGGCGAGTGCAAGGGGGTCCAGCGCTGCACCAGCTTGAGCGTTTCCAGGGTCGGATCGCGCGGCAGCAGTGGCTTCAACATCGTCGCCGCGGGTGAGCCGAGATCGTCGACGCGCTGCTGCAATTCCTCGCGCAGGTAGGCAGCATCGAACCTGGTCGTGTCCAGGGTCGGCGAGAGCAGAAACCGGTACGGCAACAGTGCTGGATCGAGCGCAGACAGGTCGGCCTCGCCATTAAGCAGGCGCGCGAAATGCGCGTCGTCGTGCAGCGCGCGCACGAGGCCGCGGCTCACCGAGGCGAGCTGCTCGGCAGGCGCATTGGAAATCGCCAGCAGCAACAGGCGCGAGGCCGGACCTTCGCCGATTTGATCGAGCAATAGTTTTTGATCGGCAGTCTGCGCCGGCGGCATGAAGCTGCGCAGATCGCTGCTCAGCACCAGATTGCGCTGCACGCCGAATGCGAGCGCGCCGAGGGCGACCAGCCAGGCCAGCAGCCACGCGATGGCGCGTGCGTTCAAGGTTGGCCGCGACACAGCGATTCGAGGCCCGCTGGCGTCGGCGGATCCGCCAACTTCGCCGCGGCCAACGCACCGAGCAGCATCACGCTCGCATCGCCGTCGCCTTCGTGCAGGCTGAAGCAGCGTGTGTCGGCGTCGCGGCCGTCGACGATCATCTCGAGCAGTTGCTTGGCGAGCGCCGGATTGCGCGGGGTCAGCGTCAGCCGCCAATCGACGCCGGCACGTTGCAGCGCGATCGCGTAGTACTGATTCAATGCGGACGCGTCGCCACCGAGCAGGGCGCTGAAGCTCGCCAGCAGGGCCTGCAGTTCGGGCGCACGCTCGAGCGAGAAATTGCGCGTGGGTTTGCCTTCGCGCTGCACCGTGACTTCGCCGCCGGCGATCGTGGTCGATTCGCGGTACGGCGTGTCGATGCGCTTGCCGAGTTGGTCGCTGCCGCCATAGTGCAGCTCGCCGCGCAGCAGCAACGGCCGCCGCAGCATGCGCACGAAACGCACCTCGGTATACGCCGTATCGGCTGGCGCAGGACGGCGCAGGCTGGCGATCAGCGCGACCGTTTCGGGTGCCACAGAATCAGCGGGTGCCGGCGGCGGTTGGTTCGCGGCGAGCAGCAGACTGCCCAGCAGGGCTATGCCAGAAATCATAGAAGTTGGACCAGTTGTAGGGATAAAGCCGCGCGTAGTGTTCGAGTCGCGCGGCGTAATGCGCGACGTATTCCTGCAACTGCACGGCGCGCGTGGCGCGTGACATTTTTATACTTTGCGCAAAAATCTCGAAATGCAGATCGTAGCGATTGCCACCGCGATAGATGCCGAAGGCGAGCACTGCCGGTAGATCGAGCATCGAAGCGATCAAGTACGGCGCGGTCGGAAAATATGCGGGCGCACCGAGAAAATCCGCCGCCGCGGTCGCCTCGCCCGCGCGCGCGCGATCGGCGAGCAGGCCGATCAGCGCCCCCTGATTGGCGGCCTCGTGCAGGGCCAGAGCCAGAGTGCCAGGATCGCCGCCCGCATAGATCACATTCGCGGCAATGCCCGGATTGAGTGCGTACATCAGCTCGTTGAGCGCGTGCGTGCGCTGCAAATCCATTACCACGCGCAGTTGCAGATCGGGTTTATGGAGCGTCAGTGCGCGCAGCACCTCGAAGCTGCCCAGATGCGCGCCGAGCAAGAGCACGCCATGCCCGCGCGCTATTTCGGCATCGATCTGGTCGAGGCCATGCAGGCGTATGTCGAAGCGCTGGAGACTCGCATCGTGAAGCAGGAACACGCGATCGAGCATCGTCGTCGCATAGCTGCGGATATGTCGCAGGACGTCGCGGTTGCGCGCCGGGCGTCCGAGCGCACGGTCGAGGAAGGCGCGCGAATCGCGACGCTCGCGCGCACGCCGAAGGAAAAAATACAGCGCGATCGGATACAGCGCCACACGCATGAAGCCACGCCCGAGGTAGAGGCCGGCCGTGCCCAGCAGCCAGATCGTGAAGCGGCTGGTCGTCTCGCGATGCTCGTACCATTGCGCACTCACACATCGACTCCGGACGCAGCGGTTGGCATCGCTGCCAACGTGACGGTGCCGTTGGCGATCAGCACGCCGTTGCGCAAAATGCTGAAACGCATACTTTTCCCATCGTCGTCCAATTGCAACTCGGCATCTTCTTCCGGCAATAGCGGCGCAAGAAACTTCACCTGCGGCAACGCGGCGATGCGCTGGCCGCGCCAGCGTTCCAGCGCTGAAGCGACGCGATCGAGCAGGAGAACGCCCGGTACGACCGGCCTGCCCGGGAAATGCCCGGGCAGCGCGGGATGATCGCTGCCTATGCGAAAACTCTCGGACGTGCGCAACGGGTTCATAGCGCCGCATCTTCGCGGATGTGCGTCGAAATGCAAGCAGCCGCGAACTTCAACGCGCGCCGCGCATGGACTGGATGACCGCCGTACGCATCACCATCAGTCCTCGACCAAATCCGGCCAGATGCGAAGCAGATCGCGCAGAAACGAAAACAGCGCATGGCGCGGCGCCTGCGGTATCAACACTGGCCGCAGCGCAAATTCGCCGAGGAACAACGCGGTAACGGCGAACGGCAGTATCGCGCCGAACGTGCCGGGCGACGGCAGGGCGATTGTTGCCAGTCCGCCATGCGCGCGTACGACGCATAGTGCGCCGACCAAGGCGAGGGCTCCCTGATACAGCGCCCACACGATCGTCAGGCGGGTGGCGTAGCGCGCCACGGCAACATCGTCAAGTCGCTGCGCACCGTCGATCGCGGCGATCGCGCGCGCGATCAGCGGCGTGCGCCCACGCAGCAGACTGCGCGCGAACACCCAGCCGACCAGCGCCGCGATAAGCGCGGGCAAGGCATCGATCAGCCACCTCGCACTGCCTGCGATCAGCAAGACCGTGGCGAATACGGCGACCGTTAGGATGGCGCCGCGCAAGGCATGCGGCGACGTCAACCACAATGCTGCCAACGCGACGGGTGCCGCAGCGGCGGCGACGGTTTCGTTGTGCAGAACCTGGCCGATCACGATCAGCGTGATGACGGCGAGCCATGCGGAAACGCGCATCGCCGGCGGGCCAAGCTCAGGCAGCGCGCTGCTGCTCGATGTGCGCCGCAAGGGCGCGCAAGCTGGAGAAAATGCGCTTGTTGTCGGCATTGTCCGAACGCAGCTGAAAGCCATAGCGCTTGGACACGGCCAGCGCCAATTCGAGCGCGTCGATCGAATCCAGGCCGGATTCGGCGCCGAACAGTGGCTTGTCCGGATCGATGTCGGCGGCTTGCACGTGTTCGAGATTAAGGCTGCTCACGATGAGTTGAGCCAGTTCGTGTTCCGCACCGGTTTGCTTCGTCATCTGCGTTTCCTTGTGCGTCAGCGGCCGTAGCGGCCGCTTACTGTATCATGCGCGTCGCTTTTGCTTTTCCAGCGATGTAATGACTCAGTCGCAAATCTTCAGTCCACCATCGTCTCCACAACCGCACGCCGGGCCTGCGGCGCTCATGCCGTTACATGTGAGCTATGCGTACGGGCAAGACGCCAACTCGCTCGGCGCGCTACTCGCCCAGGCCGATCTACTCGCGGTGATCGGTTTCGGCGACGATGCACCGGCTACCCATGCCGATCCGCGTTATCTGCATGTCGCCTTGCAACCGGTCGCTGCGGCGCCGTTCGAGGTTTGGCGCGCGCAAGGCACGGTGACGGCGGCGCGCGCAGGTCCGTTGCGCTGGGCCAGCGACGGCGATTACTCCTTCGGTGTGATCGAACTCGACGAGACGCGCCACGGCGATATCGAAGGCGCCGCCGCAACCGCTTATCGCAGCCTCGTCGACTGGCTGGGCGCGAGCCCGACACCGCATGTGCTGCGCATCTGGAACTATCTCGACGCGATCAATCTCGGTCGCGGTGACGCCGAGCGCTACCGCCGCTTCTGCAGCGGCCGCGCTGCCGGTCTGGTGCAGAGATTCGCCGACACCCATCCCGCAGCTACCGCGGTTGGCGTGCGCGATGGCCGCCGTGTGCTGCAGATGTACTGGCTCGCCGCACGCCGTGCCGGCACGGCGCTGGAAAATCCGCGGCAGATGAGCGCGTGGCGCTATCCGCGCCAGTATGGTCCGCATGCGCCGAGCTTCGCGCGCGCGATGCGCGCGCCGACGCAAACTGCACAAGTATACATTTCCGGCACGGCCGCGATCATCGGCCATCGCTCGCACCATCGCGAGGATGTCGTCGCGCAACTCGATGAAACGCTGGCCAATATCGACAGCCTGCTCGCCGCAGCGCAGATCAAATCCGCCGCACGTTTCGGCGCCAATTGCCCGCTCAAGGCCTATGTGCGCCGCGATGCGGATCTTGCCGCCGTGCGTGCGCAACTCGTCGCGCGCCTGCCGGCGGACACCCCGCTGCTGCTGCTGCGCGGCGATATCTGCCGCAGCGAGCTGCTGCTCGAAATCGACGGCGTTCAGGGCGTTTGATTCGGTACGCGCAGGCGCCTGCGTGTCAGCAGCACGCGCGCAGCGACCACCAGTGCGCCGATCCACCATGCCAATGCGGCGTTGTAGACCAGATGGCCCTGCTTGGCGACATCGGCGAGGCCGTCGCCAAGTACGGTGACGGTCAGGGTGACGAGGGTGACGACCACGGTCAGCATGCTGACCGTGAGCAGGCGCGGCCAAGCGCGCCAGTGCTGACGCCACAGCAGCAGCGCCACGGCCAGAAACGGTGCGCCGAACAGCGGCACGCGCAATAGCGGCAGAGCGGACAAGGGCGCACTCAGCGAGAAGAACCCCGCCGGCAATCGCGCGAAATCGCCGCCTTCGACCAGACCCAGTCCAGGCGCGAGCCAGGGATTGAGCGCGACCAGGCCATGCCAGCCGATGCGCAGGGTCATATCGGGTTCGCGCAACAGGATAAGCAGCTCACGTGTGCGTGCCAGCCCGGCCAGCTCGGGGCATAGATCCGCGGGGAAGCCAGGCATCTGCCAGGCGTGCAGGCCGCTGTATTGCAGACACTGCGGCGACAGGCCGAGACGCTGTGCGGTCGCCGCCGGGTCGCGCGCGTTCGGCAACAGCGCCGTGAACACGACATCGGCCCGATTGAAGATATTGATCGCACGGATTGCCTCGCTGTCGCGTTGCAATTGCACGACCTGAAAGACCAGGCCGGCCATCGCACCGATCAGCAGGGCCTTGCCTTTCCACAACCAAACGCGATCGCGCCAGCGCCCGATCGCCAGCATCGCCACGGCGCAACCCAGCGGCAACACGATGTGCTGAATCTTGGCCAGCGCCAGCGCCGAGGCGGCGGCGACGAGCAAGCCGAACGCGTGTCCGCGCGCAGGCTTGCCTTCATGGACCAGGATCAGGCCGGCCACGGCATACAGCGCCAGCAAAGCGGTCCATTCCGCATAAAACGTATTCAGGTAAATCGTATTGGCCGGATCGGCGAACAAAATCGGCAACAGCAGACCGTTGGCCAACGCCGACCAAGGCTCGCGCCGGCGTAGCCAAGCCACGCTGAAGGCCAGCCAGATGCCGAGCAGGGCGATGATCTTGAACGCGCCGATCCAGCGCACGGAAAAGTCCCGCGCGCCGTTCTGTGCCGCGTCGAGGCGATAAACCGCGGCGGCCGCACCCTGAAACAGCAGCTCGCTCGACCAGTAGCAGATCGGGTTCGCGGTGGCAATGAACTGGTAGCGCGAATATGGTGCCTCCGGGCTGTTCTGGGTCGGTGCAATCATGACGGGGCGAGCCGGGTACAGATTCAGACACGCGCTGTAGCGCACCTCGTCGTAACTGTTGGCCAGCGCGATCAGCGGCGTATGCAGGTATAGCGCGCCGATGCGCAGCAAACCGATGGCCAGACAGGCCGCGAGCGCGAACAGCAGCCAGCGCGGGGTATCCGCTGGGATCAGCGGGCGTTTTACGCGTCCGGGCAACGCCGCGGCGATCGGCGCTGGGTCGATCGGTGCGGCAACAGCAGCGGTGGTGGCGGGAGCGGACATGCGCCTGCGAGTCTAGGTGGAACATCATGACGGCGACAATCGCGGCTGCATACGGGCGAAGCGACTAGCGCATCACACACGCGCTGCCGACTGTGCACACCACCGCCCGCCAATCGGCGCACGGCCGCGCGCGCCGTGCGGTGCTAATATTTGCCCACTGGTCAATAGGCGAACATCGCCTTGGAGCGGGTCATGAAACAGCAACTCGGCCACTACGACATCGTCGCCGAACTCGGCCGCGGCGGCATGGGCGTCGTCTACAAGGG
>JAYTQX010000217.1:0-4239 GCA_043746455.1 Pseudomonadota bacterium | reverse complement strand
GGCATCGTCGCCGATTCGGTCGCGCTGCGCGAACTCGAGGAAACGCGAGCCAAGGCGCGCGGCCTGCTGCGTGCGCTCGGTGCATCGGCGTGACTGGTTTCGGGCACAATATCCTCAACCAATCGGACTCTGTCCGTAGAGGATCGTAGGTGAGTCGAAAACCGCAACGTTTCAGCATCTGGCGCGTGCTGCGCAATGTCGTTGCCTTGCTCCTGCTCGGCGCAATGGCGTTTGCGGGATATTTGTATACCGAGTATCGCGGCTTCGCCGATGTGCCGATTCCGGGCATCGTCGAAAAAACCCAGATCGACGTGCCGCTGGGCGCGCCACTTACGGGCGTGGTCGCATTGATGCGGCAACAGGGAATCAACCCGGGACCGTCACTGTACTGGCGCATCCTCGCACGCCAGCTCGGCGTTGCCGGGCAGTTGCATGCCGGCGAGTACGCGCTCGATGCGGGCCTTACTCCGCGCGCGCTGCTGCGCAAGATGGCCGCAGGCGAAGTGATCCAGCATCGCTTCACCATCGTGGAAGGATGGACCCTTGCCCAATTGCGTGCCGCACTTGCGCAGGACACCGTGCTCGTGCAAACCCTCATCGGCCTTGCCGATGGCGAGATCATGCGCAGCCTCGGCGAGGCGGACACGCTACCGGAAGGCGAGTTTCTTCCGGAAACCTACAGCTATGTCAAAGGCATGAGCGATCTGGATATCCTGCGCCGCGCGCACGAGGCGATGCGCAAGATGCTGGACAAGCTGTGGGCCGAGCGCGCGCCCGAGACGCCATTGACGTCGGCGTATCAGGCCTTGATTCTTGCTTCGATCGTGGAGAAGGAAACGGCCCGCAGCGAGGAACGGCCGCAGATTGCGCGCGTGTTTCTGAGCCGCTTGAAGCTCGGCATGAAGCTGCAGACCGATCCGACGGTGATCTACGGCGTCGGCGCGAATTACGACGGCAACCTGCACCGGCGCGATCTCGATACCGATACGCCGTTCAACACCTATACGCGCACGGGATTGCCGCCGACGCCGATCGCGCTGCCGGGCAAGGCCGCGCTCGACGCGGTCGCGCATCCGGCCGCCACCGATGCGTTGTATTTCGTCGCGCGCGGCGATGGGGCGCACGAATTTTCGGCGACGCTGGACGCGCACAATCGCGCCGTCGCGAAATACCAGTTGCATCGGTAATAAGGTCGGCCTTCCAATGAGCATCGCATGAGAGGAAAACTGATCACGCTCGAAGGTGGCGAAGGCGCCGGCAAGAGCACGGTGCTCGATGCGGTGCGCACGCAACTCGCGCAGCATGGCATCGACGTCGTGGTCACGCGCGAGCCGGGCGGCACGCCGGTGGGCGACGCGATCCGCAGCGTGTTGCTCGATCCCGCACGCGTCGGCCTGTGCGCCGAAACCGAGTTGCTGCTGATGTTCGCATCGCGCGCGCAGCTGGTGCGCGAACTGGTCGAACCCGCGCTCGCAGCCGGACGCTGGGTGCTCAGCGATCGTTTCACCGACGCAAGCTTCGCCTATCAGGGTGGCGGCCGCGGCCAGCCGGTCGCGCGCGTCGCCGAGCTCGAACGCTGGGCGGCGGCGGGGTTGCAGCCCGATCTGACCCTGCTGCTCGACTTACCGGTCGACGAAGGCCTCGCGCGTGCGCGCGTGCGTGGCCCGGCCGATCGTATAGAAATGGAAAATGCGCATTTTTTCGAAAATGTGCGCGCCGCCTATCGCGCGCGCGCCGCGGCCGACCCGGCGCGCTTTCGCGTGATCGATTCGAACCGAGCGCTCGCAGACGTACTCGCCAACGTGCACGATGTGGTCGCCGCGTTCATCGAGACGAATGGCGCTGCGGGCGCGAAGGGGGCGCAATCATGACCCTGGCGCCGTGGAATGAGGAAGCTTGGCGCAAGGTTGCAGAACCGGCGCAAAACGGAAGGCTGGCGCACGCATTGCTCCTGACTGGAGCCGACGGCCTCGGCAAGCGGGCCTTTGCTGAGCGTTTAGCAGCTCTGCTGCTATGCGAGCAACCTGAAAGCGCGCCCTGTGGACGCTGTCGGTCATGCGAGCTGTTCGCCAAGCGTGTGCAACACGACCCCGAAGAGACGCGACCGGATGGAACGCTGGCGCAGCCTCACGGTTATCCTGGGCATCCGGATGCGATGTTTGTCGGTTATGTTTTCAACGAGAAAGCCAGCCCGAAAAAGATGTATTCGAGTCTGGTTGTCGAGCAGATACGCGACCTGTCCGCGTGGTTTGGATTGACGCCACGACGCGGGCGTGCGCAGGTTGCGCTGATCGACCCTGCCGACGCGCTGAATGAGGCAGCGGCGAATGCGCTGCTGAAAACGCTGGAAGAACCCAACTCGGGACGCTACTTGATCTTGGTATCGGCGTTTCCCGCCCGACTTGCGGCGACGATCCGCAGCCGCTGCCAGCGCATCGAATTCCGCGTGCCCGGCGATGCGCTGGCGCGGCAGTGGCTGCAAAAAAACGGAGTCGACGACAAAGTCGCGCAGGAAGCGTTGGTGGCCAGCGACGGCAATCCCGGCCTTGCGCTGGCGTGGTCGCGCTCAGGTGCGATTCAGCTGCGCGGCGATGTAGCGAAGGATCTGCACGATCTCGGCGCGGGTCTTGCGCAGGCCTGGGACGTGGCCCAGCGCTGGAGTCGCGACCAGGCCGACCTGCGTCTGCGTTTCGCCGCTGCGCTGGCGCAGCGCCAGGGGCGTGCCTCGGTTCAGGGGTCGGATAGCCCGCTCGCCTTGACCACCGCCACCGATTTGCCCAAGCTAGCCCTGTGGTTCGATCAGGTGAACCGTACGCGCGATCTCTTGCGCGGTCCGCTGCGCCCGGAGTTGGCGCTGCTGGAAGTGCTCAGCGCGTGGAGCGCGGGGCAGGGCGGCACTGGTTCCAAAACGGAGAGGATTTGAAGATCGTGGCAGCACCGACCAACAACGCACCACTGCAAGGCATCCTGTCGCTGGCGATCAAGGACCGCGGGGCGCTCTACAACGCCTACATGCCGTTCGTGCGCAATGGCGGGCTGTTCGTGCCGACGGTGAAGCATTACTCCCTCGACGACGAGGTCTTTATCCTGCTGACCTTGATGGAAGACAGCGATCGCCTGCCGATCGCCGGCAAGGTGGTCTGGATCACCCCGCCCGGCGCCCAGGGCAATCGCGTCGCCGGCATCGGCGTGCAGTTCAACGATTCCTCGGAAAGCGACAGCGCGCGTACGCGCATCGAGGCGGCGCTGGCCGGCATCCTCAGCTCGGATCGACCGACGCACACGATGTGATCGCATTCGTCGTGTTGCAGCGCTGATGAACGAAAAAGTATACTTCGGCACCGACGGCATTCGCGGCCGCGTCGGCGAAGAGCCGATCACCGCGGAATTCATGCTCAAGGTCGGCCATGCGCTGGGTCGCGTGCTCGGCGACAGTGGCCGCGCGCGCGTGCTGATCGGCAAGGACACGCGCGTTTCCGGCTACATGTTCGAGTCCGCGCTCGAAGCCGGTCTGGTTTCCGCGGGTGTGGACGTGTTGTTGCTAGGGCCGATGCCGACACCGGCAGTCGCCTGGCTCACGCAGGTGCTCGGCGCGAGCGCGGGCATCGTCATCAGCGCCTCACACAACCCGTATTTCGACAACGGCATCAAGTTCTTCAACGCGGCCGGCGAAAAGCTTTCCGACGAGGTCGAGCATGCGATCGAGCGCGCGCTGCACGAACCGATGCGCACGCTTACCTCCGAACGTCTGGGCAAGGCCATGCGCGTCAGCGACGCCACGGCACGCTATCTGGATTTCTGCCGCACCAGCGTCGCCGGCCTGAATCTGCGCGGGCGCCGCATCGTGCTCGATTGCGCGAATGGCGCGACCTACCAGATCGCACCGCGTCTGTTCGCCGATCTCGGCGCCGACGTGGTCGCGATCGGCATCCAGCCCGACGGTTTCAACATCAACGCCGGCTGCGGCGCGACCGATCTCGCCCTGCTCAAGCGCGCGACGGTCGAGCATGGCGCCGATCTCGGCATCGCCTTCGACGGCGACGGCGATCGCGTGCAGATGGTCGACCACGACGGCGGCGTCGCCGACGGCGACGATATCGTCTACCTGCTGGCCAAGGACCTGCAGGCGCAGGGCCGCCTGCACGGGCCGGTGGTCGGCACGGCGATGACCAACTACGGCGTCGAGCGCGCGATCGGAAAACTCGGTGTGCCGTTCCTGCGCGCCAGAGTTGGCGACCG
>JAYTQX010000216.1:0-3064 GCA_043746455.1 Pseudomonadota bacterium | reverse complement strand
CGTAAGTCTCAATACCCAGGACGTGTATATACAAGGGCACGAAGGCGATGCCCATCAGAGCCGCCCAGCCTTGCCCCAGGTAGTTCGCGACGACGTTTCGCCTGAGAGACATGACAATTGCCCAATGTGCAGGCTACTTTAGCGTAGGCGTTTCAGGAAGCCGTCCGGGGCAACGCTGATGAGTAGCTTATTGTCCATCCGCTTATCAATCTCAAACCCCGAATGGGTCTTCAGGTACTCCCATACAGCAGTCTTCGGACTGTTTCCAGGACCCCATGGTCGATCTGGAAACATTTCCTCTGGCATATCCTCAATCACCGTATCGAACACGATGCAGTAGCTGTCCACCGATGTCAACGGCGCGTAGGCTTGCAGTTCGGAGAGCACATGTTCGTGGGTGTGGTTGCTGTCCAGGCTAACAAGTACTCGCTTCTTGCCCGCCGCCTTGACATGCACCTGCGCGATGATCTCGGGCGCCACGCTTGAGCCTTGAATCATCGTGATGCGCTTGAACATTGGGTGGGCCTCGATAGCTTCGCGGTTGTGGGCACGGATGTCAATGTCCAGTCCCAGCACCTCAGCGTCCTTTGGGCCGCCACACGCGGCATTGAGCTCGAGCATCGAGGCCGAAAAGATCAGCGAGCCGCCGTGCGCGATACCGGTCTCGATGACCAGATCCGGCTTTACCTGCCAGATCAGCTCTTGCATCGCCAAGATATCCTGCGGGTACTGAATAATCGGACGGCCGAGCCACTCGAAATGGTACGAGTACTTGCGCGCATTGGCCTTATTGACCCAGTCGCGTGTGGCTTGTTTCAACGCATGGTCCTCACCCTGAACTTTGATTTCCTGTTCGACTTCGTGCTTGAAGAGTTCGTATTGAGTCATGCTGAGTCCTTGGAGTTGGTTGAATGCTAGGTCCGCGCAGCGTTGGTGCGGCCGATGGAGCCGAGATCAGTCCTTGTTGACCACTCGTCCCGGATTGCCCCTTACGGTCACACCCGCGGGGATATTTTTCGTGACGATTGCACCGGCACCGATCACACAATTGGCACCAATGCTCAGGCGTGGCAGCACTACCGCACCCGCACCCACCATCACGTTGTCGCCCAACGTGACGCATCCGCACAGCGTTGCGCCCGGGGCGATGTGCACTCCGTCGCCCAACACGCATTCGTGGTCGACGGCCGCGCGATGATTCAGGATGCAGGCCTCACCAATGCGCGCCTCGGCGGCCACCATCGCCTGCGCCAGAACTTGCGTGCCGGCGCCGATGACGGCGGTGGTGCAAACTGACGCATCGGGGTGCACGAGACTTTTGACTTGCAGGCCGTGGTGGCGGAACAGTGCGTGTACTGCCAGACGATCCCGTCCTCGATGACCACCGATAGCGGCCAGTCCGAGTACGCCGGTCAGCGACTTCATGCTGTCGGCCCAACATTTGAACCCGGCCTCGCCAATATAGAGCGCAACCCCATCCAGCGAAGACTGCACATCGTGATTGTCGAACAGCGCAATGACCCGCCCGCCGCGCAGTGCAATCAGGCTGGCCAGTACTTTCGCGTGCCCGCCGCTACCCCACAGCACGTAGCACTGTGCGAGAGATTCTGCGGTTGCGGATTCACCCACTGAGAACGTCCCGTACCAGTGTGGCCACGCGTTGCTGGTCTTCGTTCGTCATGTCGTGATAGCTGGGCAGGTTGATGGCGCGCTCCGCGATGTCCGCCGAATGCTTCGAGCCGGGTTGCGAGCCGAACATCGGCAGGCTGGACAACGGGTGAAAGAACACTCGGGCATCAATATTGTCGGCGGCAAACGCGGCCTGAAGGTGTTTGCGAGTGACGCCGGTCTCAGGAGCGAACACCACGGTGGGCATCCATGCGCCGTTCACAGTGCCAACAGGCTCAAGGTTCATGCTGATGCCTGCGCAGCCTTCCAGCAGTTCGCGGTACTGGCGCAGGATCGCGCGCTTTCGGGCTACAAGTGCTTTGATGCGTTCGGTCTGCGCGCAGCCGATCGCGGCCTGGATGTTGGACATCTTGTACTTGAAGCCCACCACGTCAGGCCAGAACTGCTTTGTCTGCCCGCGAGCGCGACCGTGATTGGAGAGCGTCAACACCGTATCAAAAAGGGCGTCGTCGTCGGTGACGAACATGCCACCCTCACCGGTCGTGAGCGTTTTGGTGCCGTGGAAGGAGAAGCTGCCGAACGTGCCCATGCTGCCCGCAGGCCGGCCGTGCCACACGGAGCCGATGGCTTCGGCCGAGTCCTCGATCACTGCAATGCCGTGGCGTTCGCCGATGGCCAACATGCGATCCATATTGCACAGGTTGCCGTACAAGTGAACGGCGACAATGGCCTTGGTCCGTGGCGTAATGGCAGCTTCGACAAGGTCCGGGTCCGCGCACCAGCTGTCGGGCAGGATGTCCACGAACACTGGCGTGGCGCCGAGATGGACGATGGGTGCGGCCGAGGCAATCCAGTTGCTGTCAGCCAGGATGACTTCATCGCCAGAACCTACGCCGAGGGCTGCCATGCCCAAGTGAAGTGCGCCGGTACAGCTCGACGTCGCAATTGCGTGCTTCACACCCAGGTGCGCCTTGAACGCGGCCTCAAAGCGGTTGATGTAGTCGTAGCAGCGCTCGCCCCATCCGTGACGTGCGGCATCCGTCGCGTAGGCGATTTCCGCTTCGGTGATCGAGGGCTTGGTGTAATAAATTCGGCTCATGAGATTTCCAGCATTGGCACTGCTGTCACAAGCTTTCCGCCCCATTCCCGGATATACGCGAGCTGTTCTCTCACCTCGGAGCGCAGGTTCCAGGGCAGCACCACGACGAACTCCGGCCGCTCTCGTCGCAAGCGTGCTTCGTCGACGACAGCGATGCGACTGCCGGGCAAGTGCTTCCCTTGCTTGGCCGGATTGCGGTCGACCACCCAGGGCAGCAAATCCGATCGCACGCCCGCATAGTTGAGCAGCGTATTGCCCTTCGCCGCTGCACCGTAGGCGCCGACGGTCTTTCCGTCTCGCTTTGCCTGGATCAAGAAGCTGACGAGGTCGTCCTTG
>JAYTQX010000215.1:0-2877 GCA_043746455.1 Pseudomonadota bacterium | reverse complement strand
CACGCGGATGCGCGCAGGTCGGTCGCCATGATCGGCGCGCCGGTCATGCTTTCCACGCCCTGGATGATCGCGGTATTGCCTTCCAGGCGGATATCCGCGCCCAGCCGATGCAATTCGTGCACATGCATGAAACGGTTTTCAAACACGGTTTCCGTGATCACGCCGACGCCTTCAGCGACCGCGTTCAACGCGGTGAATTGCGCCTGCATATCGGTCGGGAACGCGGGATACGGTGCGGTGGTGATGTTCACCGCCTTCGGTTTGCGCCCATGCATGTCCAGCTGCACCCAGTCCTCGCCCGTTGTGATCTCGGCGCCGGCCTCCTCAAGCTTGTTCAAGACCGCGTCCAGCGTTTTCGGCCGTGCGCGCTTGGCCATGACGCGGCCGCCGCTGATCGCACCGGCGACGAGAAACGTGCCGGTCTCGATGCGATCGGGCAGCACGTCGTACTGCGTGCCATGCAATTGTTCCACACCTTCGATCACGATCGTGGCGCTGCCGGCACCTTCGATCTTCGCACCCATGCTGTTGAGACAGTTGGCCAGATCGATCACTTCGGGCTCCTGCGCGGCGTTCTCGATCACCGTGGTGCCTTTGGCCAGTGTGGCGGCCATCATGATATTTTCTGTGCCGGTAACGGTGACGATGTCCATGTTGATGCGTGCGCCCTTCAGGCGTTTCGCGCGCGCCTTGATATAGCCGTTCTCGACCGAGACCTCGGCGCCAAGCGCCTGCAAGCCCTTGATGTGCAGATCGACCGGGCGCGAGCCGATCGCGCAGCCGCCGGGCAAGGATACGTCGGCCTGGCCGAAGCGCGCGACCAGTGGACCGAGCACGAGGATCGAGGCGCGCATCGTCTTGACCAGATCGTAGGGCGCGAAATAGCGGTTCGTCGTGCGCGGATCGATATTGATGCGCATGCGCTCGTCGATCTCGAGGCTGACGCCCATCTGGCCGAGCAACTCCATCGTCGTGGTCACGTCGTGCAGATGCGGCACGTTGCTGATCGACACCGGGCCATCGGCAAGCAGGGTCGAGGCGAGGATCGGCAGCACCGCGTTCTTGGCGCCGGAAATCCAGACGTCGCCGTTGAGGGGTTCTCCCCCCGAAATAACGATCTTGGCCATCGTCAGAGCAGAGTTGAGGGCTGGGGGCTGAGGGCTGCGGTACGCGCCCCAGGATTGGATGTCTTTGCAAAATTTTGTTCTTTCACGCTCACTCCAGAAATCTTGTGCGTTCGACTCTTGTTGAGTCGCCGCGTAGCCCTCAGCCCTCGGCCCTAGTCCCGGCCTCTTCCGGCGTCAGCGTTTTCAGCGCCAACGCGTGAATTTCGCCGCCCATCAGGTCCCCCAGCGTCGCATAGACCAGGCGATGCCGCGCCAGCGGCAGCTTGCCGGCGAAAGCCTCGCAAACCACGACCGCCTCGAAATGCACGCCGTCCGCGCCCTGCACGTCCGCCCGCGCTCCGGGCAGGCCGCGTTCGATCAAAGTCTTGATGGTGTCAGTGTTCATCGGATGCTCGAATTATGGCCCAGTACGGGCAACGGCGACGACTTTTTGTCATCCGCGCGATGATCTTGCGTTATCCTCGTCATTGGCAGGCCCAGCCGATATGCCGCGGAAATCGGCACACCGGTGGGATTTGCAAGAAGTGGTCTCAAAAACGTAGCGAGCGGAGCTCGTGCGTTGCCGGAGCGCAGGAAGCGGAGTGTACGTTGAAGTACATGAGCGTTCCGAGTACCACCGGCGCGCAAGCTGACGAGCGCAGTAGTTTTTGAGGCCGCTTCTGGCTGACACAGGGGGTGACGGCTACACTACGAGGCGCGCAATGGTACTCAATAACCCCGGGCACAGAAACCCGGAAAGTACGATTCCTTCCATTTCCCTGCTGCACCCATTGTTGATGAATGCAAAAATCCATTCGCTGAACCCGGCACGCGCTACGGCACGGCTCGATAACGCCGCGCTCACTCGCAGTGCGCTGACGGTGGTCGAGACCGAGGCACGGGCGATCGAGATCCTGAAGTCGCGCATCGACGCCTCGTTTCTGCGCGCCTGCGAGTTGATGTTCGATTGTCCGGGACGCGTGATCGTGTCCGGCATGGGCAAGTCGGGCCACGTCTCGCGCAAGATCGCCGCGACCCTGGCGTCGACCGGCACGCCGGCGTTCTTCGTGCACCCGGGCGAAGCCAGCCACGGCGATCTGGGCATGATCACGCAGAAAGACGTGGTGCTCGCGCTTTCCAATTCCGGTGAGACCGACGAACTGCTCACCATCCTGCCGCTGATCAAACGCCAGGGCGTGCCGCTGATCCTGATGACCGGCAATCCGGATTCCTCGCTCGCCGCGATGGCCGACGTGCATCTGGACGTGAGCGTACCCGAGGAAGCCTGTCCGCTCGGCCTCGCGCCGACCGCAAGCACCACCGCCGCCCTGGTCATGGGCGATGCGCTGGCGATCGCGCTGCTCGAGGCGCGCGGCTTCACCGACGAGGATTTCGCGCGCTCGCACCCGGCGGGCACACTCGGCCGGCGCCTGCTCGTGCATATCAGCGACATCATGCATACCGGCGACCAGGTGCCGCGCATCGGTGCGGATGCGAGTCTGTCCGATGCGCTGGTCGAAATGACGCGCAAGGGCCTGGGCATGACCGCGATTGTCGAGACGGGCACGCAACGCCTGCTCGGCATCTTCACCGACGGCGACCTGCGCCGCGCAGTCGACGACGACGATATCGACCTGCGCGCAACCCCGGTCACCCAACTGATGAATCCACAGCCCAAGACCATCGTCGCCGACAAGCTCGCGATCGAAGCGGCACGCCTGATGGAGGATCACAAGATCCACGCGATCCTCGTGGTCGACGCCGCGGACTG
>JAYTQX010000214.1:0-7276 GCA_043746455.1 Pseudomonadota bacterium | reverse complement strand
TGCCTGATAGATCTGGTCGAACACGCCCTTGTCGCCGAAGAATTTCGGCTGCGCGACTTTCCAGCCGCCGAACTGGGCGACCGTCGTCAGTTCGATCTTCGGAATACTCGCCGCATATTTCGCTGCCATGCCCGGATCGAGCGGACGGTAATGATTTTTCGCGATGATTTCCTGCGCCGCGGGCGTGTACAGGAATTTCAGATACGCCTCGGCGAGTTTTTCGGTGCCGTGCTTCTTTACGTTCTTGTCGATCACTGCCACCGGCGGCTGCGCCAGGATCGAGGTGGCCGGCACGACGATATCGAACTGGTCGCCGAACTCGCTGAGCGCAAGCCAGGCTTCGTTCTCCCACGCGATCAGCACATCGCCAAGACCGCGCTGGGCGAAGGTCACCGTCGAACCGCGCGCACCGCTGTCGAGCACGGGTACATTTTTATACAGCTGGGAAATCCATGCGCGCGCCCTGGCCTCGTCGCCGCCGTTCTGCTTGAGCGCGTAGCCCCAGGCGGCGAGAAAATTCCAGCGCGCGCCGGCGGAGGTTTTCGGATTGGGCGTGATCACCGCTACGCCCGGCGTGACCAGATCGCCCCAGTCCTTAATCCCTTTCGGATTGCCCTTGCGCACGAGCAGAACGATCGTGGAGTTGTACGGTGTCGAATCGCCGGGCAGGCGTTTCTGCCAATCGGCCGGCAGCAGATCACCGTTGCCGTGCAGCGCGTCGATGTCCGAGGCGATGCCCAGCGTGGCGACGTCGGCGTCGAGTCCGTCGATGATCTTGCGTGCCTGCGCGGACGAACCGCCATGCGATTGCTTGATCGTCACCGTCTCGCCGGTTTTCGCCTTCCAGTCGGCGGAGAATTTCTCGTTGAGCTGCGCGTACAAATCGCGCGTGGAGTCGTAGGAAACATTGAGCAGCTCGGCCGCCGCCGCATGCGCAGCGAAGGCGCTCAGGGCCGCCAGTGCAAACAGGATACGACTCATGCTATGGACTCAAATCCGACCGTGGATGAACAGGGTAAAAGAACGCCATTGCATCGCAACAGATACGCAGGCATATGCTTATCGCCAGTGCGACTTTGCCCGCCGGGATGTTGCAAAGTCGTTAAGTGCGACGCACCGCGGCGGCGCAGCCTGCCACAGGCTGAATGACTTTGGCCGCGAGGCAAAATTGAAGGTGTCCATTCAGGCAGATTGCGTTTAACTAGGCGCAAGAGTTATCGGGCGTTTGGGGGAAGCGAACGCCAGCAGCGCACAGCGCATCCGTCGGCGCCGCTTTCCCCCCGTACCGAACTTGATCAAACTCCGTTCCGCGACACGCAAAGGAGCGTTCGCCATGTTCACTATCACTCGTACTGCCGCCCTCCTGGCCGGCCTGCTGCTTGCCAGCGCGACGCTCGCGCAGCCGGCGCCCGACTACGACGGCGGCCCTGATTCGGCTCCGTCCTCGTCCGCCTACAATGCGTCCGATCCGCCATCGCGCGTGGCGCGCCTTGCGCTGATCCACGGCGCGGTGAGCTTCGTGCCAGCCGGTGAAAACGACTGGGTCGAGGCACAGATCAACCGTCCGCTGATCACCGGCGACAAATTGTGGACCGATCGTGGTGCGCGCGCTGAGTTGCAGATCGGCTCGAGCGCGATCCGTCTCGACGAGCAATCGAGTTTCAATTTCCTCAATCTCGACGACAACACGGCCCAGGTCGAATTGACCCAGGGCACGCTCAATCTGCGCGTGCGCCGTCTGTACAGCGGTCAGACCTACGAGGTCGACACGCCGAGTCTTGCCTTCGTCATCAACCGCGTCGGCGAATACCGCATCGATATCGCACCCGACGGCCACGGCACCACCGTTACCGCGTTTCACGGCGGTGGCGATGCCTATGGCGAGGCGGGTGCCCGCTTTCGCATCGAGGAAGGCCAATCGGTGCGCTTCAACGATCCGCAGCTGCGGGACTACGCGAGCAACAACATACCCAGTGCCGACAATTTCGACCGTTTCTGCTTCGATCGCGACGGGCGCTGGGACAATTCGCGCTCGCGTCGATATGTCTCTGAAGACGTGATCGGCTATGACGACCTCGACAGCTACGGTAACTGGAACAGCGAGCCCGACTACGGCAGCGTCTGGTATCCAAGCCAGGTCGCGGTCGGCTGGACGCCTTACAGCTACGGCCACTGGGGCTGGGTCGGTGCCTATGGCTGGACCTGGATCGATTCCTCGCCGTGGGGTTTTGCGCCGTTCCACTACGGCCGCTGGGCCTATATCCACAACCGCTGGGGCTGGTGCCCGGGCCCGCTGGATGTGCGCCCGTACTACGCGCCTGCGCTGGTCGCCTTTATCGGCGGCGGCGGTCTGCGCGTCGGCTTTTCCACGGGCGCCCCGGTCGGTTGGTTCCCGCTCGGCCTTGGCGACGTGTATGTGCCCGGCTACCCTGTCAGCCGCGACTACTTCACCCGCGTCAATGTGAACAACACCGTGATCAACAACGTCACGATCAACAACTACTATGGCAACTATTCGCGCGGCAATTTCGACTACAGCCGTGTCAACTATGCCAACCGCAACATCGCCAGCGCGGTGACCGCGGTGCCGGGCAACGTGTTCGTCGGTGCGCGCGAAATCCGCGGCTCGGCGATCGCGGTGAACCGCGAGACCTTCGCCAACGCGCGCGTGTCGGGTTTTGCCGCAGTCGCGCCGACGCGCGCGAGCCTCGCGTTCGAGGGTGGCCGCCGCGCCGCGGTGGCGCCGCCACAGGCGATCGCGAACCGCAACATCATCGCTGCGACGCGCCCGCCCGCGCCGGTGGCCTCGTTCGCGCAGCGCGAATCGCAATTACAGCGCGATCCGGGGCGTGCGTTGCCGGTCAACCAGTTGCGCGTCGGATCCAATGCACCGGGCGACGGCCAGCGGGCGCAGCGTGCGGACCGCAGCGCTCGTCCGAACGTCAACGTGGTGACGACCAATGGCCAGCCCGCACGTTCGCCGGCACCGGCGATCATGCCGCGCAACCCGGTCAATCCGTCGCAGGTCGAGAACGGCCGTGGTCCCGCGCTGCGCGGTAATCCGCAGGAGCAGCAAGGCAACGGCGTCGAATCGCGCGCGGTAGCAGGGCCGCAGAACGGGCGTCCGCCTGCAACGACGCAGGAGCGCGGGCCCGCTACACGTTACGTCAACCCGAATGCGCAGGACCAAAATGCGCGGGACAATGGCCGGGCCACGCTCAACAATCAGCGCAGCGTGACTCCGGGCAACGCACCGCAGGATGCCAACGCCAACCGCAACGTGCAGCGCGACAATGAAGCGCAACAGCGCGAGCAACAGGCAGGGGTACAGCAACGGCAGTTGCAGCGCGGACAGGATCAGGAACGTCAGCAACAGCAGCAGCAGCGTGCGCAGCAAGAACAGCAGGCGCAGGAACGCACGGGACGTCAGCAGCAGGTCGATCAGCAACGGGCACAGCAACAGCAGGCCCAGGCCCAGGCCCAGCAGCAGCAGATGCAGGAGCGCGCGCAGCAACAGCAGAATCTGGAGCGTCAGCAACAGCAACAGCAGCAGCGTGCGCAGCAGGAACAGCAGGCGCAGGAACGCGCGGCGCGTCAACAGCAGGTCGATCAGCAACGGGCGCAGCAACAGCAGGCCCAACAGCGCGAACAGGCGCAACAGCAGCAGATGCAGGAGCGTCAGGCGCAGCAGCAGGTGCAGCAGCAACGCGCGCAACAACAGCAACAGGTGCAGGAACGCGCCGCGCAGCAGCAACAGCAGGCGCAGGAACGCGCGGCGCAGCAGCAGGCCCAGCAGCAACGCGCGCAACAGCAACCGCAACCGCAGCAACAGCAACAACAGCAACAGCAGGGGCGCGAACGTGCGCGTGTCCGCGATGACAGCAAGGACAAGGACGCCAACGGGCAGCGCTAACCTTTTCTATTCGAGTCATCGAGCGCCCGGCAAAACCGGGCGCTTTTTTTTCGCCCCTGGGTCAACGGCGCGGCGTTACAATGGACGCATGCTCAATATCCTGCTCAATGGCCAACCGCGCGAATTGCACGCCGGAATCACGGTGATCAATCTGCTCGAAGCCGCGGGCTTCGCCGGGCGCAAGGTCGCGGTCGAGATCAATCGCGAAATCGTACCGAAAAGCCTGCATGGCGAGCGTCTCTTGAACGACGGCGATCACGTGGAAGTAGTGCACGCAATGGGGGGAGGCTGAATGCTCGTGCGATGCGTTGAAGCGCATCGCACATGAAGCCGAACGCCCGAAGCGAGGAGCGTAGGGCCGCGTTGCTTAGCGAGGCCTGGACGGCCGAGCTTAGCAACGGCCAGCGAGGCGCAGCCGAGCGCTTGCGCACCAATAAACAGTAATTTTGCTTTTCTTATCTTTTTATACAAGCCCCCATGAACGCCCAACTCCACCCAATCTCTTCACCAGAAAACGATCCCCTGATCATCGCCGGTAAACCCTACCGCTCGCGCCTGCTGACCGGCACCGGCAAGTTCAAGGATCTCGACGAAACCCGCCGCGCGACCGAAGCTGCCGGCGCGCAGATCGTCACCGTCGCGATCCGGCGCACGAACATTGGTCAAGACCGGAATGCGCCCAACCTGCTCGATGTGCTGCCACTGGACCGTTACACGATCCTGCCCAACACCGCCGGCTGCTACACCGCCGAAGACGCGGTGCGCACCTGCCGCCTCGCGCGCGAACTGCTCGATGGGCATCGTCTGGTCAAGCTCGAAGTATTGGGCGATCCCAGGACCCTTTTCCCCGACGTGGTGCAGACGCTCAAAGCGGCCGAGCAACTGGTCGCGGAGGGTTTCGAGGTGATGGTGTATACCAGCGACGATCCGATACTCGCGCGCCGGCTCGAGGAAATCGGCTGCGTCGCCGTGATGCCGCTGGCTGCGCCAATCGGTTCGGGGCTTGGCATCCAGAACCGCTGGAACATTCTGGAAATTGTCGAGAACGCAAAAGTGCCGATCCTCGTCGATGCCGGTGTCGGCACGGCTTCGGACGCCGCGATCGCGATGGAACTGGGTTGCGACGGCGTGCTGATGAACACCGCGATTGCCGGCGCGAAGGATCCTGTGCTCATGGCGAGCGCGATGCGCAAGGCGGTCGAGGCTGGCCGCGAAGCCTTTCTCGCCGGCCGTATCCCGCGTAGACGCAACGCCGCCGCGTCGAGCCCGATCGATGGCACCATCGGTTAAGCCGGCAGTCGAAGACTGCCGGCTCGCGTCCCTCGCCTGCGAAGCGGGAGAGGGGGGGGCCACTCGCGGAGCGAGTGGTGGGGTGAGGGGCGACGGGGAAAAGCGCCATATTCGCAGCTTCGTCTTGCGCCAGGGCCGCTTTACGCCCGCGCAGCAACGCGCGTTCGAACAGCATTGGCAGCGCTTTGGCCTTGAACCGAGCGACGCGCCGCCGGATTGGTCGCAGGTTTACGGATGTACCGCGCCACTCGTGCTGGAAATCGGCTTCGGTAACGGCGAGCAGTTGCTGCACGCGGGCATTCACGAGCCCGAGCGGAATTTCCTCGGCATCGAAGTGCACCGTCCGGGTGTCGGCCGCCTCATGAATGCGCTTGCCGCGCACAATGTGGAAAATGTGCGTTTGTATAATCACGATGCGGTGGAGGTTCTGCGGCACTGCATCGCTGTGGACTCGCTGGAAGAGGTGCGCATCTACTTCCCCGACCCGTGGCCGAAACAGCGCCAGCAGAAGCGGCGCCTGATCCAGCCGGATTTCGTCGCCCTGCTCGCCAGCCGCGTGGCCAGCGGCGGGCGCTTGCATTTGGCTACCGACTGGGCCGACTATTCGATGCATATGCTCGACGTACTCGACCATGCGCCCGGTTGGCGCAATCTCGCCGGCAGCGGCGCCACGCTGCCGCGGACGGAAGCGCGCATCGAAACCCATTTCGAGCGGCGCGGTCTACGTCTGGGTCATGGGGTGTGGGATTTGATCTATGAACGCCGATAAGTACTGATCCAGGCCGCACAAAAACAACGCCCCGATGAATCACGGCCGACAATGAACTCCGGACTAGTCCTGACCCACGACATGGAGCTCGTGCTCGGGCTGCTGGCGTTCACCGTGCTGATGCTGGTGCTTGAATGGATTCGCGCGGATCTGATTGCGTTGCTTATCGTCGTCGTCATCGGCGTCACCCGCCTGGTGCCGGTCGAGCAGCTGTTCGAAGGCTTTGCCGGCAACGCGGTGATCTCCCTGCTCGGCGTGATGATCATGGGCGCCGGGCTCGACCGCACCGGCGTGCTGAACAAGGCCGCTTCGTTCATCCTGCGCCTGTCGCGCGGCGTCGAGTCGCGCCTGAGCCTGCTGCTTAACGCGATGGTCGGCGGTCTGTCGTCGATCATGCAGAGCCAAGCCTTGGCCGCACTGTTCCTGCCGGTGGTCAGCCGCGTCAGCGCACGCACGGGCGTGCCGCTGTCGCGATTGCTGATGCCGATGGCGTTTTGCATCCTCGCCGGTACCAACACGACGATGATCTCCAATTCGCCGCTTATCGTGCTCAACGATCTCATCGTCAGCGCCAACCGTAACCTGCCGCCGGGTGCGCAGACGATCGCGCCGTTTTCGCTGTTCGCGATTGCGCCGGTGGGCATTCCGCTGCTGCTGACCGGCCTTGCCTTTTTCGCGCTGTTCACGCGCCGGCTGCTGCCGGCGGAAGAGGAAAGCCAGGGCGTCACCCCAGGCCGCACCGAAACCTATTTCGCCGAGACCTACGGTATCGCTGGCGAGGTGTTCGAGTTGACCGTGACCGCGGAAAGCCCACTGGTCGGCATGAGCATCGCCGAGACCGAAGCGCTGCGTGGCGCGCCGCTGATCCTGGCAATCAAGAACGGCGACGAAACGCGTCTGGCGCCACCGGCCGACTCGATGATCTGGGTCGGCACCGTGCTCGGCGCGCTCGGCCAGCGCGCGGCGATGGAGGAATTCTCCAACCTCAACCTGCTGCTCGCGCAAACGCGGTTGCGCTACTTCCGCGACATGTTCAATCCGACGCGCGCCGGGATCGCCGAGGCGGTCATTCCGCCGAACTCGCATTTCATCAAGCAGGCGGTCAGCGACATCCGCCTGCGCAAGCGTTACGGCATCAGCGTGCTGGCGGTGAACCGCGGCGAGGAAATTTTCCGCGAGGACGTGCGCAAGCTCAATCTGCGTGCCGGCGACACCCTGGTGCTGCACGGCCTCTGGCGCGATCTCGCGGTCGCTGCGGAGACGCATGATTTCGTCGTCGTTACCGACTACCCGAAGGAAGAGGG
>JAYTQX010000213.1:0-3206 GCA_043746455.1 Pseudomonadota bacterium | reverse complement strand
GAGGCCAGGCACATCAACACGACGTAGGGAAACACCGCCTGCTTGACGCCGAAGCTGCCGCCGGAATCGCGCGGTACGCGGTGGCGCAGCTTGTTGCCCGGCACCTGCAAGGCCAGCGCCATCACGGCGTGCAGCGAGAACGGCCCCATGAAGTTGGAGAGCACGTCGTAGCCTTCGTCGCCGCTCAGGTGCTCGGCGACGACCACACCGCATTCGATCGGCGTGCAGCTGTTGCGCGGGTAGTGCACCGTGAGCGCCACCCGGTGCGCGGCCTGCGCAAACGCGCTCTCCGGGTCGCCGTAGCGAAAGCTGCGCTCCGAGACGACATTGCTGCCGACCGCTTCGTGCAGCACCGGCGCATCGGCGCCGATGGCACGCTCGATCTCGACCACAGCGGGCAGCGCTCGGTACTCGACGCGGATCGCATCGAGCGCGTCTTCGGCCAGGTAGCGGTCTTCGGCCACCACGACAGCGACCGGCTCGCCGGCATAACGCACTCGATCGACGGCGAGCGCCCAGTGCTGCATCGGCTGTTTCACGCCGACGACAAAGGGCGCCGACCAGCGTTGAACGTCCTGCCCCGTAAGCACCGCGCGCACACCCGGCAAGGCCAGTGCCGCGCTCGCATCCACCGACACCAGCTTGGCATGGGCATGCGGCGAGCGCAACACCGCCGCATGCAAGGTGCCGGGGGTGACGCCGAGGTCGTCACCAAAACGGCCACGGCCGCTCAGCAACGCATCGTCTTCGATGCGCTCGAGCGAGCGGCCGAGGTGGGCCTGAATGTGGGCGGCGGCAAGGCCGGGGTCGCTGTGCAACCTTGTCTCCTGATAGTCGTTGTGCGGGAAGCACAGTGTCGACAGCGAAGATCGAAGGCCGTTAACGCAAAAGTCCGGTGACGATCCAGATCGTCGGGTCAATGACCCAATCGTCTGGTCACATGCGTGCTGCAGTGCAGCAGCGAATCAGATGGTGGGCGGCGCCGACACAGCGGCAGCGGGCGGTTCGAACAGGTTGACGACACGCCGGTAGTCGCTCGGTGTGATGCCTAGGTGCTGGCGGAAGAAACGCGAGAAATGGCCCGGCGCCGAGAACCCCAGGTCGTGCGCCAGTTCGCCGAGCGATTCGTTGCCGTGCGTCAGCCGCTCGACCGCCGCCTCGAAGCGCAACACGTTCGCATAAACGAGCGGCGTGACCTGCGTGTCGCGCTGGAACAGCGTGAAGAAGTGAGCGCGCGAGACACCGGCCCGGGCCGCGAGCGCGTCCACGTCGAGCGCGTGCGCGGTGTCTTGCTTCATCAGCGCGATGGCCTGGCGAATGCGCGGGTCCATCGCGACCGGCGGCTTGCTGCGCAGCAGGCTGACAAGGTCACGCCAACCCGAATAACTCTCGATCACCGCGACGATCAGGTTGAACAGCAGGTCTTCGAGCCGCGCCGGTGAAACCTCGTCGGCCCACCACAGCTCGAGCACGAACTCTTCGGTGATCTTGCGGGTTGCCGACGAGATGCGGACGCAGGATTGCGGAAAGAAGCGCGGGTGCCCCGAGAGCGCCAGCGAACGCTGCAGATCGGCGAGCCAGCCGGGCTCGATGTAGAGCGCCAGGATCAGCGTGCGCTGGCCCGGCGGGGCCGGGTGCTCGTAGGCGTGGTGTTCCCAGGCGTTGACGAGCACGGCCGAGTCGTCGGTCAATGGCGCGCGCTCGCCGCGCACGCTAAACGCACCGTCGGCACCACCCGCCTTGATCAGGATGTGGCAATGGTGGTGGGCATGGCCGACCAAGGGTGCGTCCATGTCCAACAACGCCACACGGCCAAAGCGCCCCTGGAAGATTTTTACGGCGGAAGACACGGCGACGGAGCAGCGGGCTCAAAGTGCATGGTGTCCTTCAGCATAGCGCCCAAGCGGATTTGAGCCTATGGGGTCAATACGTGCCAGATGTCTTGTTCGTCGCACGAGCAGTCACCGAAGGGCCAGCCGAGGAACAGCACCACGACCTTGCCGATGACGTGATCTTCGTACTGGATTTCAACCGGGTTCTAGGCCTCAGTTCCGACTTTGAGCATGGGCATGGCACGACTCCCTGAGTGTGAATGAGCCGTGGGCGAAATCAATGCCGAGACAGCTTTCAGGCGTGCGGCGCGCCGGCCTGACGGCTCGGATCTGCCGTGGCGAAGGCATCGAGCTGCTCGCAGGCCGCCATCACGCGCATCACGGTCGGGATGCCGGGCACTTCGATCTTGAAGATGCGCATGACCGCAATGATGCTGGCCAGACAAATGTCGGCGATCGTCGGCGTGTCACCGTGGCAGAAGGCGCCGGTCCCGGGTTCGCTGGCCAGGCGCTGCTCCAGCGCCTGCAAGCCCGTGGTGAACCAGTGGATCTGCCAGGCGCGCCAGGACGCATCGTCGAAACCGCTGGTGGCGGTGAGGTACTTCTTCACCCGCGGCGTGATGAGTGGATGCGTGTCGGCGGCGAGCATCGCAGCCAACGAGCGTACGCGGGCACGGCCGTGCGCATCGGCGGGCAGCAGCGCAGGCGTCGGGAAGCTCTCGTCGATGAATTCCAGGATCGCCAGCGACTGCGTGAGCGGCGTTTGCGACTGGCCGGGCCCGTGGTCCACGAGCGCCGGGATGGCGCCCATCGGGTTCACCTTGAGGAAGGCCTCGCCGCGCTGCTCGCCGGCATCGAGGTTGATGTTGTGCTCCTGCGGCGTCACGCCCTTTAGGTTAAAGGCGACGCGCACGCGATAGGTCGCCGAGGTGCGCCAAAACGAGAAGAGTTCGAAGCGGGCGGCGTTTGTCATAGGGGTCCTGTCAAGACGGTTGGAACGATCGCCTGGCTGTCGATCGTCAAGTTCAGCCAGTCGGATTGCGGGAGGTCGAAGTCGGCATCCACGAGTTCTAGACGAATTGGTCCAGAATGTAGCTCATGTCCAGGACCTCTGCCATCACGAAAACGCCCCTCGGCCGCCCCCGCGGCTTCGATTGCGGGACGGCGCTGCTCACTGCGATGAAGGTTTTCTGGCAACAGGGCTATGAGGCCACGTCACTGGACACCCTGAGCGACGCGATGGGGCTCAGCCGGTCGAGCTTCTATGCGTGCTTCTGAACCGGCCCCCATTTAGCGGACGCCACGAAGCGCGATGAGCGTTATCCACGGACGGCCGGTTCGGTCGCTTGCGACGAACCGGGAACCGGCCGTCGG
>JAYTQX010000212.1:0-4801 GCA_043746455.1 Pseudomonadota bacterium | reverse complement strand
ACCACCTTCTCCCGCTGGTAGAAGGGAAAATCAAGGCGTACCGACCGTCTGCGTTTCGGTCTCCGCCTCGGCCAGCAGCGCACTGATGCGCCGATGCTCGCGCAGCAAGGCGGCCGGCATGCGTGCACCGAACGAGGCCAGATATTCGCCGATGCTTTCGTATTCGGCGAGCCAGCCTTCGATATCGACATGCAGCAAGGCTTCGTGTTTGCCGCGTGGCAGATCCAGGGCCGCCAGATTCAGGTCCTGCGCGCGCGGCAGATTGCCGATCGGCGTTTCCTCGGCGCCCTCGTCGCCGCTGCAACGGCCGATGATCCATTCGAGCACACGCAGATTGTCGCCGAAGCCCGGCCAGAGAAACTTGCCGTCCTCGCCCTTGCGAAACCAGTTCACGTGGAAGATTTTCGGCAAGGCCACACCGGGCTGATCGAACGTCAGCCAGTGCGCAAAATAGTCGGCGAAGTTGTAGCCGCAGAATGGTTTCATGGCCATCGAATCGCGGCGCAGCACGCCGACCGCGCCGGTCGCCGCAGCGGTGGTTTCCGAACCCATCGCGGCTCCCGCCAGCACGCCATGCGTCCAGTCGCGCGCCTCGAACACCAGCGGCAGCAGGTGCTCGCGCCGCCCGCCGAACACGATCGCGGAAATCGGCACGCCCTGCGCATCTTCGGCGTGCGGCGACCAGCTCGCGCACTGGCGCGCGGACACGGTGAAGCGCGAATTCGGATGCGCGGCCGGCCCGCTGGAAGCAGCGTAGTCGCGCCCCTGCCAGTCCTTCGCCGGCGTGCCGGGCAGCCCTTCCCACCAGGGATCGCCGTCGGCGGTGAGCGCGACATTGGTGAAGATCGCGTCGTGATTGAGCATCGCCAGCGCATTCGGATTGGTCTTTTCGCTGGTGCCGGGCGCGACGCCGAAATAGCCGGCCTCCGGGTTGATCGCCCACAGGCGCCCGTCCGCAGCGGGCGTCATCCAGCAGATATCGTCGCCGACCGTCCACATCTTCCAGCCGGCCACGCGATAGCTTTCGGGCGGAATCAGCATGGCCAGATTGGTCTTGCCGCAGGCCGACGGAAATGCCGCCGCGATGTAGAAAATGTCGCCTTTGGGATTTTGTATACCGACGATGAGCATATGTTCGGCGAGCCAGCCTTCGCGGCGCGCCTGCCACGAGGCGATGCGCAGCGCGTGACACTTCTTGCCGAGCAGCGCATTGCCGCCGTAACCCGAGCCGATCGATTTGATCGTCAGGTCCTGCGGGAAATGCATGATGTAGCGCTTGGCCGGATCGAGTTCGCCGATCGAATGCAGGCCCTTGACGAACGTTCCGTCGCGCAGCTCGCCCTCGCGCTCGATGCGCGCCAGTGCGGCTGCCCCCATGCGCGTCATGATGCGCATGTTGGCGACGACGTAAGGGCTGTCGGTGATCTCGACGCCGCAGCGAGCGAGCGGCGAATCCAGCGGTCCCATGCAATACGGAATCACATACAGCGTGCGTCCGCGCATGCTGCCGGCAAACAACGCATCGATTTTCGCGTGCGCCTCGGCCGGTGCCATCCAGTTGTTGTTGGGACCGGCATCCTCGCGGTTTCCGGTGCAGATGAACGTCAGATGTTCGACGCGTGCGACATCGGACGGATGCGAGCGATGCAGATGGCAATTCGGATGCGTGCGCGGATTGAGTTCGATCAGATCGCCGCTCTTGAGCATCTGCTCGACCAGCGCATCGCACTCGGCCTCGCTGCCATCGCACCAGTGGATGCGCTCAGGCTGGGTCAACGCCGCGACTTCCTCAACCCAACGGTTGAGCGTTTCGAGTTTGCTATTCATTACGCTCCAACGTGGCCAAGGGCCGCAAAGTAGTGCTGTGTTTCTTATTTTTCCGTTCTCCTCTCGGGAGAAGAGCGACTCGGGATCAAGACGGAATCAAGGTCGACATCACATGTTCGACGTAGGCCTCGAGCTCGGCATGATCGAGTCGCGGCATACCCAGTTGCAGTGCGAGTTGCAGGAATCCGACATAGGCCGCATAGGTGAGGTGCGCGCGGTGCAGGGCGTTGCCACGCGACATGCCGACCTGGCGATAGGCGTGGCTGAGGAAATCCAGGCGACGCTGCGAAACACGTTCCATCACCGGCTGCACGCTCGGATGATCCAGCGCGCGCAGCAGCGCAGAATAAATCACATGCGATTTCGCCTCGCGGCCGGTGCGGCGGAACAGTTCGTACAGGCGTTCGCGCGGTTCGGCAATCGCCGCGATCTGCTCCAGGGCCTCGTCCACGTGCGCTTCCCAGCGTCGCAGCGCGGCGGTCAGCAGCGCTTCGCGCGTGGCGAAATGCCAGTAGAAGCTGCCCTTGGTGACATTGAGCTTGCGTGCCAGCGGCTCGACGGCAAGCGCAGCGATTCCCTGTTCGGCGATCAGATCCAGCGCGCCCGCCTCCCAATCGGCGGCAGTGAGGCGTGAACGTTCGAGTTTCTCGGCTGCTTGCCACATGCGGGCATGGTAGCGAGTGCGGACGGGCAACGGGAAGCCTCAGTTGTGCTGCAGTGCAATGTATTGGAGGGCGCGAGGGCTGAGGTTGAGGGATGAGGCCGAAGATCACCAGCCTCGGACTTTCCACTTTTTTCAGACTGCCCTCAGCCCTCGCTTCTTGACAGCTCTAAAACGCGCTTCCATACTCAAGCGTATGGTGATTCCTGCGTCAGCACTCAGCCCTATGCTTTCACGCGTTGTCCAGCGCGTGGAATACCTTACCGCGAGCGATGGCCTGCGCCTGGCTTGCGAGCATTTCGGCGATGAAGCGTCGCCGCCGCTGGTGTTCGCACACGGTTTCGGCCAGACCCGGCGTGCCTGGGACGACACCGCCGCGACACTCGCCCAATCTGGCTGGCATTGCCTGACAGCCGACGCCCGCGGTCACGGCGACAGCGGCTGGCGCGCCGATGGCAAGTACGACTACGCACAATTGACCGATGATCTGATGCAACTGGCGCGGGCAAGCACTCGCTCAACGGGGCTGAGGCCGATCCTGATCGGCGCCTCGATGGGCGGGCTGCTCGGACTTTCCGCGCAGGCGCAGTCCGCGGTGTTCCGCGCGCTCGTACTCGTTGATATCACGCCGCGTTGGGAAGCGGCCGGGGTGACGCGCATCCTCGATTTCATGCGCGCGCATCCACAAGGGTTTGCGAATCTCGATGAAGCCGCCGATGCGATTACCCGGTACCTGCCACATCGCAGCCGACGCAAGTCGCCTGAACGTCTGCGCCAGATGCTGATCATCGGCGACGACGGCCGCCTGCGCTGGCACTGGGATCCGCAGCTGCTCGATTTCGTCGCCGCGGACAGCGAACCGCTGCAGTCCGCCCTGCTCGATGCCGCACGCGGCATCGATGTGCCGACATTGCTGATCAGCGGCGAACGCAGCGATGTCGTGTCCGCTGCCACGATCCGGGAATTTCTCGAGCATGTTCCGCATGCCCGGCATGTACGAGTGGAAAAAGCCACGCACATGGTCGTCGGCGACAGCAATGCGGCGTTCACGCGCAGCGTGCTCGATTTCATCCAATCATCTCCAATCGCCGAATCGACAGCCTTGAACCACATCCAGCATCACCCGAGGATCACGTCATGAACGTCTGGTATCCCCTGCTCGCCGCCCTCATCGCATCGCTGACCTGCGCTTACTTCCGCGTCGGCCTGCGCACCTGGACGATCGCCGGTTTCGCCGCGCTGATCGCTATCGGCGTGCTGGCCGGCAGTCACTGGCTCGCGACGGCGTCCACTGCGATCGTGTTCGGCCTGATCGCCGCGCCGCTCAACTTCGACGACTTCCGCCGCCGGAAAATCACCGCACCGTTGCTCGCGGTCTATCAGAAGATCACCCCGCAGTTGTCCGCTACCGAGCGCGTCGCGCTGGAAGCCGGCACGGTCGGGTTCGAAGGCGAACTTTTCAGCGGCAAGCCAAACTGGTCGGTCCTGCTCAAGCAGCCGAAGCCGGAATTGTCGGTCGAGGAGCAGGCGTTTCTCGACGGTCCGGTCGAGGAACTGTGCCGCATGAGCGACGAATGGCAGATCACGCATGAACTCGCCGATCTGACCCCGGAGATCTGGGAGTTCGTCAAGAAGAAAAAATTCTTCGGCATGATCATCCCGAAGGCATACGGCGGCCTGGAGTTCTCCGCGCTCGGCCAGTCGGCCGTACTGCAGAAACTCATGGGCATTTCCGGCTCGCTGTCCTCGACCGTGGGCGTGCCGAATTCGCTCGGCCCCGGCGAACTGCTGTTGCACTACGGCACCAAGGAACAGCGCGAGTACTATCTTCCGCGCCTGGCCGACGGCCGCGAGATTCCGTGCTTCGCACTGACCGGTCCGTTCGCCGGTTCGGACGCGACCTCGATTCCCGACTACGGCATCGTCTGCCAGGGCGACTGGCACGGCGTGCAGGTGCTCGGCGTGCGCCTGACTTTCGACAAGCGCTACATCACGCTTGCGCCGGTGGCGAGCCTGATCGGTCTGGCCTTCCAGATGCACGATCCGGATCACCTGCTCGGCGATGTCGAGCATATCGGCATCACGCTGGCCCTGATTCCGCGCGAGACCAAGGGCCTGGAAATCGGCCGCCGCCATTTTCCGCTCAATGCCGCGTTCCAGAACGGCCCACTGCGTGGCAAGGATATTTTCATCCCGCTTTCGCAACTGATCGGTGGCGCGGAAATGGCCGGGCAAGGCTGGCGCATGCTGGTCGAGTGCCTCTCGGTCGGGCGCGCGATCACCCTGCCGTCGAACGCGAGCGGCGGCGTGAAG
>JAYTQX010000211.1:0-1924 GCA_043746455.1 Pseudomonadota bacterium | reverse complement strand
GACAAGAGTCTGCACAAGAAGGATTTCGTCAAGGCTGCCCAGGCCGACGGGTTTCCGTATGCCGTGCGCCTGGACAAACCCGAGGATCTGCCGCGCGTGATCGCCGAGTTCGTCGCGTTCGACGGCCCAGCCTTCCTCGAAGTCATCATCGATCCTGAAGCGGGCGTGTATCCGATGGTCGGGCCCGGCATGAGCTATGCCGAAATGATCACCGGCGATCATATTCCGTCGCGACAGAAACCGACCGGCGCGGAAGTCGGACCGGCGGAAATGTTCTGATGCGCAGAATCATATCCATCCTGCTGCAAAACGAAGCAGGCGCGCTCGCACGCGTCGCCGGCATGTTTTCCGCGCGCGGCTACAATATCGATTCGCTCAGCGTCGCCGCCACGCACGATGCCTCGATCTCGCGCCTGACCCTGGTCACCTTCGGCAACGATGCGGTGATCGACCAGATCGTCAAGCAGTCGCGCAAGCTGATCGAGGTGATCGAGATCGCCGACCTGACTGGCCGCGACCATTTCGAGATCGAACTGGTGCTGGTCAAGCTCGATGTCGCCACCGATGCGCTCAATCCTTTCGTTGCCTGTCTGCGCCGGCAACCGCGCGCGCAGGTGATCGACATCAGTGCGGGCGTGCGCACGATCGAGTTCACCGGCGACGGCGCCGAAGTCAATGCCTTCCTCGCCGATCTCGCCCAGGTCGGCCGCGTGCTCGAACTGGCGCGCAGCGGTACCGCGGCGCTCGAGCGCGGTGCGGTAACCACGGCTGCCACCACGCCGGTCTGACCTTTCGCTGGCGGCGCCGGACGATTGCTGCGAGGATAAGGCTCTCAGCGATGCCGTAGGGCGGCGCAATCGCTGAAGTAGCTCCGGGGAGCGGCAATGGTTTTCAATTCACTCACCTTCGTGATGTTCTTCGCGTGCGTGCTTGCGCTGCACTCGATGCCGTTTTCCTGGACCACGAAAAAGATCAACCTGCTGATCGCGAGCTATATCTTCTATGCCGCATGGAATCCACCGTTCATTATCCTGCTCTGGGTGTCGACGGTGGTCGACTGGTACGCGGCGCAGGGTCTGGTCAAGGCGAAGCGCGAGGCCGCGCGGCACGCATGGATGCTGCTCTCGGTTGTTGCCAACCTCGGCATGCTTGTCTACTTCAAGTACGGTCAGTTCCTGCTCGACAACTTCACGGCGCTGATGTCTTCGTTTGGCGTCGTCTGGCAGCCCGCGAAGTTCGACATCGTGCTGCCGGTCGGCATCTCGTTCTATACGTTCGCGACGATGTCGTACACGCTGGACGTCTACCTGCGGCGCTCGCTGCCGGCAAAGAATCTGCTCGATTACGCACTGTTCGTGACTTTCTTCCCGCATCTGGTCGCCGGGCCGATCATGCGCCCGACCGAACTCGTTCCGCAGTTCGAGCAGCCGCGCCGCGCGACCGGCGAGCAGTTGCGTTTCGGTCTCGCGCTGATGACGCTCGGCCTGTTCAACAAGATCGTGGTCGCCGACAGCTTCCTCTCCGGCGTCGCCGAAACTGTCTACGACTCCGACAAGATCCCTGGCGCGCTCGATGCGTGGGCCGCAACGCTTGCGTTCAGCGGTCAGATCTTCTGCGATTTCGCCGGCTACTCGACGACGGCCATCGGCGCGGCGCTGTGCCTAGGCTTTGCGATGCCGGACAACTTCCGCTTCCCGTATGCGGCGGTCGGCTTCTCGGATTTCTGGCGGCGCTGGCACATCACGCTGTCGTCGTGGCTGCGCGACTATCTCTACATTCCACTGGGCGGCAACCGGCATGGCGTCGCGCGCACCTACGTCGCCCTGACCGTGACGATGCTGCTCGGCGGACTCTGGCACGGCGCGAACTGGACCTTCGTCGTCTGGGGAGGGCTGCACGGGATGTATCTCGCGATCGAACGCTT
>JAYTQX010000210.1:0-4729 GCA_043746455.1 Pseudomonadota bacterium | reverse complement strand
TTCCGCGCGCGACAGGTTCAACTCGTGCGCAATGAGCGCCAGCGAATCCGGTGGCATGTAACCGAGCGCGTCCTGCACCGCGTGCAGGATCGGCATCAGCGCACCCGGCAGGTCACGATGCGTGTCGATCGCCTGCATCACGGCGGCGTGGATTGGCGCAGGCAAAGCCGGCGCCTTGCGTCCACTACCACCGTTCACGACGACATTGATTTTCGCTGGTTTCATTGCGCCGACTTCTCGATTGAATCGTTCGAAATTTCTGGCTCGTCATCCCGGCTGCTCCCGGGATGACGGCTTGTTCAACGCCATTTCAACTCAAAACAGCACCACCACTTTCTGCAGCGTGATCCATACGCCCCATGCGATCGGGATACCGACGCCGATCCATGCTGCATACGTCAGCCCTTTGGGCGTGGCGCCCGTAGCACTCGACATCGCGGTACCGGTAGCGTTCGCAGCGGCTACGTCGTGGGCGCGCTGGCGCTCGGCCATCAATTCGGCATCGCTCATGTACCATTTGTCCGCGACCGGACGCACCAGCAGGTTGCAGATGAGGCCGACCGCGAGCAAGCCGACCAGCACGTACATGGTCGTGTCGTAGACCGTGCTGCGCGGCACACCCGCGGCAAGCTGCGCATCGCGCAGATAGCTGATCACGAATGGACCGATGACGCCTGCCGTCGACCACGCAGTAAGCAGGCGGCCGTGGATAGCGCCGACCATCTGTGTACCGAACATGTCGGCAAGATACGCGGGCACGGTCGCGAAACCGCCGCCGTACATCGTCAAGATCACGCAGAACACGGCAACGAACAGCACCACTTGACCGGCGTGCCCGAGGCTCGGCGCCGATGCGTACAACAGCATGCCGAGCAGAAAGAATATGAAATAGGTTTTCTTGCGCCCCAGGTAATCCGACAACGAAGCCCAGAAAAAGCGCCCCGCAATATTGAACAGGCTGAGCAGGCCGGTGAAGCCCGCAGCGACCGCCGCAATCTGCCCCTTCTGCGCGGTGCTGAGATCGCCGATGCCCGCGGTCAAGCCGATCAGTTTTCCACCGAACACCTCCTGCAACATCGGTGATGCCATCGCAAGCACGCCGATGCCGGCGCTCACATTCATGCAGAGCACGGTCCAGATCAACCAGAATTGCGGCGTTTTCCAGGCTTGGTTCAAGTGCACGTGACGCCTGGTGATCATGAAGATCTGTGTGCTGTTCGCCGGGCTCGTCCAGCCACTCGGCGTCCAGCCGGTGGGTGGAACGCGATAACCGAACGCGCCGATCAGCATTACGACGAAATAGATCGAGCCCATCGTGACGAAGGTCTGCCACACGCCGACCGAATCGGGCGTGGCAAAAAACTTCATCAACTTGTCCGCAAGCGGAGCGCCGATCATCGCGCCGCCGCCGAAACCCATGATCGCCATGCCGGTGGCCATGCCGCGCCGGTCCGGAAACCACTTGATCAGGGTCGACACGGGCGAGATATAACCCAGGCCAAGACCTACGCCGCCGAGGATGCCGGTGCCGAGCCAGATCAGCCACAGTTGATGAACGTAGACACCGATGGCGCCGAGCAGAAATCCGCCGCCCCAGCACAACGCCGCAACGACGCTGGCCTTGCGCGGACCGACCCTTTCGAGCCAACCGCCCCACAGCGCCGCTGCCAGACCGAGAACGACGATAAACAAGGTGAACGTGACCGTGAGCATGCTCACCGACCAGTCGCAACTCGTCGCGAACAGCTCGCTCATCCAACCGCTACCCGCCGCACATGCGATCGGCTTTGTGATACCCAGCGCCTTCGACAGCGGCAACCAGAAAACGGAGAATCCGTAGGCCATACCGATGCACAAATGTATACAAAGTGCCGCGGGCGGCACTAGCCAGCGGTCGAACCCGGCCGCGGCGACGGTGCGCTCCTTCGCGAGAATCCCCGGCGTCCCCGCGACGCCCGGCAATACACCTGCTGCACTTGACATAACCCCTCCCGTTTTGCCGCTCGAGCGGCTTGGTTATAGGCTCTCGACTGCATAAAGGAGCAGTCGACACCGTTGCAATTGCTTGAGCAAGATAGCGCAAACACGCGCGTCGCAATATGCTTTGAAAAGCTTATACTTTCCCGCGCTGCAACATCGACTCCAGCATGTACAAGGTCACGATCAAACCGCAATGGCAAGTGCAGGCGCCGAACGGCGAGCCGGTGCTGGTGCGCCTCATTGATTTGCTCGTCGGCATCCATGAGACCGGGAGCCTTGCGCGCGCGTGCGCGCGCGCTGAGCTTTCCTATCGCTACGCTTGGGGTCTGTTGAAAACCGGACAAGATGCTCTGGGCGCGGCACTGGTCACCTCGACCCGTGGCAGCGGTGCACGCCTCACGCCGCTCGGCGAAAAACTGGTTTGGGCCGATAAACGCATCGCGGCGCGCCTGTCGCCGCTGCTCGACAGCCTGGCTTCTGAGATCGAAGTCGAATTCGAGCGCGCGTTCGCGCCGGCCGAAGCGATCCTGCGCATCCATGCCAGCCACGGCTTCGCCGTCGAAACCCTGCACCGGTTTCTCGGCCGAAAGCAGATCGCCGCAGATCTGAAATACCGCAGCAGCCAGGAGGTGCTCGCCTCGCTCACGCGCGGCAACTGCGATCTGGCCGGCATGCATCTGCCGATCGGCGAGCTCGAAGCTCCGATGCTGCGCCTGTATGCGAAATGGTTGCGCCAGGGCAATCTGCAAGTAGTCGACCTTGCGACGCGGCGCCAAGGTCTGATGGTCGCGCGCGGCAATCCAAAAAAGATCCACGGCGTCGCTGATCTGGTGCGCAAGGGCGTGCGTTTCGTCAACCGGCAACCGGATTCGACGACGCGCGCGCTGCTCGATCTGCTGCTGGCGCGGGAAAATATCGACGGCCGCGCGATCGACGGCTACGACAACGGCGAATTCACTCACGCCGCGGTGGCCGCCTATGTAGCCAGCGGCATGGCCGACGCCGGTCTCGGCATCGAGACGCCGGCGCAGCGTTTTGGCCTCGATTTCATCCCCATCCTGCAGGAGCGCTATTTCTTCCTGTGTCCGAAGGCCGTCTATGACACGGCGGCGATCGATGCCGTGCTCGCGATTCTGCGCACCGGCGAATTCCGCAAGGCCGTCAACGCATTGCCCGGCTACGACGCCAGGCACTGCGGTCGCGTGCTCGATGTGGTCGAGGCGTTTCCGGAATTGCGCGGTTGAGCGACTCCGCGAAAAGTGCTACAGCAAGCCAAAACGCCGGATCATCCGCACCTTCACGAACTGGGTCAGGCTGAGGTATGCAATCAGAATAACCGTGAGGAACAGCCAGTAGATTCCGGGCAGCGGCACGAGCCCAAACCACGCGCCGAAGGGCAACGCGGTCAGCGCAATGCCGACGAGGCAGATCAGGACGCCGGTCAACGTCAACGGCAAGCTGGCCCAGCTTTGCAGGAACGGAATTCGGCCTGTGCGGATGATGTGCACGATCAAGGTCTGCGACAAGAGAGACTCCACGAACCAGCCACTCTGGAACAGTTTCTGATGCGCCTCGGCGTTCGCGCCGAGCACGAACCAGAGCACGGCGAAAGTGCAGTAGTCGAAGATCGAGCTGATCGGGCCGATCGTCACCATGAAGCGTGCAATCCCCTTCAGGTCCCACTGCCGCGGCTGTGCGAGATATTCGTGATCGACTTCGTCTGATGCCACCGCGGTCTGCGAAAAATCGTAGAGCAGATTGTTGAGCAGGATCTGCACCGGCAGCATCGGCAGGAACGGCAGGAACGCACTCGCGCCGATCATGCTGAACATGTTGCCGAAGTTCGAACTCGCGGTCATCTTGATGTACTTGAGGATGTTGCCGAACACCTTGCGGCCTTCGAGCACGCCTTCCTCCAGCACCAGCAGACTCTTTTCGAGCAGGATGATGTCGGCGGACTCCTTGGCGATATCGACCGCGGTATCCACCGAGATGCCGACGTCTGCCGCGCGCAGCGCCGGTCCGTCGTTGATGCCGTCGCCGAGGAAACCGACCACATGCTTGTCGCGATGCAGGGCCTGGATCACGCGCACCTTCTGCTGCGGATTCAGGCGCGCGAACACCTGCGTGGTGCGCGTGGCGACGGTCAGTTCGTCGTCGCCCATCGCCTCGACCTGCGGGCCGACCAGGTAATTGTCTACTTTTATACCGACCTGGCGACAGACGTTGCGAGTAACGATATCGTTGTCGCCAGTGAGAATCTTCACCGCCACACCGTTGGCGTTGAGCGCTTCGATCGCCGCGGCGGCGCTGTCCTTAGGCGGATCGAGAAATGCGATGAAGCCCAGCAGAGTAAGATCTTTTTCGTCCTCGCGCGAATAGCTCGCCTTGACTTGTATCTCGCGCACACCGAGCGCGAGCACGCGAAACCCATCATCATTCATGTCGCGCGCGACACCGCGCACTTCAGCGAGTTTTTCCGCCGTCATCGGCGGTTCCTCGGCGCCGTCGCGCACGCGCGAGCACACGCCGACGGTTTCTGCGACCGCACCCTTGGAAATCAGGAAATGCTTGCCGGCTTCATCGCGCACAATCACCGACATGCGCCGGCGGCTGAAGTCGAATGGCACTTCATCCATCAGTGTATAAGTGGATTTCAGGTGCGCGGCGGTTTCCGCTGGGGTACGTTCGAGCACAGCCACGTCGAGCAAATTGCGCAGGCCAGTCTGATGATGACTGTTGAGCCACG
>JAYTQX010000209.1:0-11448 GCA_043746455.1 Pseudomonadota bacterium | reverse complement strand
CGCCGAAGCGCGACGTGTGCTCGCGCTGCCCGACGCGGTCGGCCGGCGCCTCGAGTTTCTCATGCAGGAATTCAATCGCGAGGCGAACACGCTCGGCTCCAAGTCGGTCGACCAGCGCACCACCCAGGCCGCCGTGGAGCTGAAAGTGCTGATCGAGCAGATGCGCGAGCAGGTCCAGAATATCGAATAGCGCGTGCGATGGTGCTATAGTGATAAAACGTCAAAACGTTTAGGTGCTGTCATGCAAACCGAAACCACTCGCGCCACGATCTATCTCGACAAGGATTTGCACAAAGCGCTGCGCCTCAAGGCCGCCGATACGCATCGCTCCATTTCCGAAATCGTCTCCGATGCGGTCCGCGAGTCCCTGCGCGAGGATGAGGCGGATCTTGGCATCATCGCCGAACGTGCCGGCGAGAAAACCATCAGCTATGAAGAATTGCTTGTCATGCTGAAGGCCGATGGCCGTATTTGAAGTACGCATCAGACGCTCCGCCGCGAAAGAGTTGGCGCGCCTGCCGAAGGTGGAAACACGCCGTATCTTACGGCGCATCCAGGCACTCGGCGAAAATCCTCGCCCGCCCGGCAGCGAGAAGCTGGCCGGGCAAGAATCCTACCGGATACGTCAAGGCGATTACCGAGTGATATATACGGTCGATGACGACCTGGTGATCGTCGAAATCGTGCGTGTCGGCCACCGCCGCGACGTCTATCGCAACTGACTGCATATGATTACCGTCGCCGACATCATCGCCGCGCTGAATCGCGTCCATAACAGGGTTGTTGTATGAGCGGAACCCTCTACATCGTCGCGGCGCCCTCGGGCGGCGGCAAGACCAGCCTGACCCGCGCGTTGCTCGAGCGCGAGCCGGGCATCGTGTTGTCGGTGTCGTATACCTCGCGTCTGCCACGGCCGGGCGAGGTCGATGGCGTGCATTACCACTTTGTCTCGCGCGGCGTGTTCGAGGAGATGATCAAGCGCGGCGAGTTCTTCGAGCACGCGCTGGTGCACGGCGACTTGAAGGGCACGGCGCGCCCACAGGTCGAGCGCGTGCTGGCGCAGGGCGAGGACGTGCTGCTCGAAATCGATTGGCAGGGTGCGCGCCAAGTGCGTGAACAGATGGCCGATACGGTAAGCATTTTCATCCTGCCGCCATCCCGCGCGGAGCTCGAACGCCGCCTGCGCGCGCGCGCCTCCGACAGCGAGACGACGATCCGCCGACGGCTGGCCGATTCGCGCGCGGATATCGCGCATGCGCACGAGTTCGATTATCTGGTGGTCAACGACGATTTCGCCGTCGCGCTCGCCGACCTGCGCGCGATCGTGACCACGCGCCAGCTGCGCGCCGTGCAGCAGCGTGAGCGTTACGCGGCCCTGCTCGCCGATCTGCTCAAGGAAGCATAAGCGCGCCGCAGCGCGCCTGACGCCGCGCTTAACCGCTCGCGGCCGCAGGCTACGCTGCGCGGCGCGCATAGGGTAAGGTAGCTGCCTTCCCGGCGCAGCAGCGGCGCCGCTTTCTGTGTGATCCATGAGTTCCCAGCCGCAACCATCCGCCAGCGACGCGTTGATCCAGATTCGCGGTCTGTCCACCGTGCTCAACGGCAAGACGATTTTCGCCGGCGTGGATCTGGATATTCCGCGCGGCGGCATCACCGCGATCATGGGTCCGAGCGGCACGGGCAAGACCACGCTGATCCGCCATATCACCGGCCAGCTCGCGCCGGATGCGGGTGAAATCATTGTTGATGGCAAAAACGTCGCGCGCCTCAGTCGCGAGGCGCTGTTCGCGCTGCGCGAGAAGATCGGCTATCTGTTCCAGAATTCGGCTCTGCTCACGGATTTTTCCGTGTTCGAGAACGTGGCGTTTCCGCTGCGCCAGCATCTGCGGCTGCCCGAAGAGCTGGTGCGCAACATCGTGCTGACCAAGCTGCAGGCCGTCGGTCTGCGCGGCGCAGCGGATTTGATGCCGAACGAACTTTCCGGCGGCATGGTGCGGCGCGTCGCTTTGGCAAGAGCCATTGTGCGCGATCCGATGCTGATCATTTACGACGAGCCCTTCGTCGGTCTGGATCCGATCGCGCTCAACCAGATTCTGAAACTGATCCGCACGCTGAACCAGACCCTGGGCATCACCAGCATCCTGGTCGCGCACGAACTCGCCGCCGTGCGTCAGGTGGCCGATCAGATCTATCTGCTGGCCGGCGGCAAGATTGCCGCGCACGGCAGCCCGGAGGAACTCGGCCGCGGCGAAACGCCGTGGACCAAGCAATTCTTCGCCGGCGAGGCCGATGGCCCGGTGCCGTTTCACTATCCGGCGCCGGACTATGCGACGCAGTTGGGGCTGGCATGAGCGCGGTGCACAAATCGCCATCGCGTCTGACCGAAGGCATCGCGCAGGTCGGCGCCTGCGGCATTTTCCTGTTCCGCATTCTGGCGGCGATTCCGCGCAGCTTCGGCCATTTCAAGGAAACGGTCCGCCAGATCTGGTTCGTCGGCGCGATGAGTCTGACCATCATCATGACCTGCGGCCTGTTCGTCGGCATGGTGCTCGGCCTGCAGCTGTATTACGTGCTGTCGATTTTCGGCGGCACCGCGGCGCTCGGCACGGTCGTCTCGCTGTCGCTGTACCGTGAGCTCGGGCCGGTGGTGACCGCGCTGTTGTTCGCCGGGCGCGCGGGCACCTCGATCACCGCCGAGATCGGCCTGATGCGCGCGACCGATCAGATCGACGCGATGGAAATGATGGCGGTCGATCCGCTGGCCTATGTCGTAGCACCGCGCTTTATCGCCGGCATTATCGCGATGCCGCTGCTCGCCTGCGTGTTCAACGCGCTCGGCATTTTCGGCGCGCACCTGGTCGGCGTGAGCTGGCTCGGCCTGGACAACGGCACATTCTGGTCGAACATGACCTCGAGCGTGGATGTGTGGAAAGACGTGATCAACGGCGTGTGGAAAAGCGCCGCCTTCGGTGCGGTCTGCACCCTGATCGCGACGTTCCAGGGCTACACCACGGCGCCGACCAGTGAAGGCGTGGCCTACGCGACGACGCGCACGGTGGTGTTCTCCGCGATCGCGACGCTCGCGCTCGATTTCGTAATGACCGCATTCTTGATGTGAAGCAGTAAGGAGTGAGAAGTGAGCGCGCTTGTGGCGCTAGAAAAGCTTTACTGACTCCTGACCAGGCTGCGCAGCGGCCGCTGACTAGCTCGCGCAGCGAGCGCTAACGCTTGCAAGGCACAACCAGTTTTCCAGGGACACCGCACCATGGCACAACGACAATCCTTCCAGATCGGCACCGGCCTGTTCATCCTGCTCGGTTTCGCCGCGCTCGCCTATCTGGCGACGCAGACGACCTCGCTGGCGAACTACAGCCAGGGCGACAGCTATACGCTCAAGGTCGAGTACACCAATATCGGCCAGCTCAAGCTACGTGCGCCGGTAAAGCTCGCCGGCGTGCGCGTGGGCACGGTCAGCAGCATCGAACTGGAGCCCGACAAGCTGCAGGCCCTGGTCAACCTGTCGATCGACAAGCGTTTCAACAAGATACCCGACGACTCGTCTGCAGCCATATTCACGAGCGGTTTATTGGGTGACCAGTACGTTTCCATCCAGCCCGGCGGTTCGCCCGACGTGTTCAAGAACGGAGACCAGTTCGTGTTGATGCAGAACTCGGTACAACTCGAGGAGTTGATCGGCAAATATCTGGTCGGTGGCGACGCCGGCAAGCCGGGCGACAAGACGGCCGCGCCGGACGCTTCGGCCAAACCGGCGCCGGCGCCGCCTGCCGCGGCCAAACCAGACGGCGGCAAATAGGCGCGCGATCGCGCCATCGATCCACTATTATCGAAGGTTGACAAAATGCGCTTTTTATATTCCTTGCTTTGTGTACTCGCATTGGCGGCAGTGGCTCCGGCGCACGCGGACACGCCCATGCCGAATCAGGTCGTGCAGACCCTGGTCGACGATCTGGGCAAAACCATGCAGGCGCGCCGCGCCGAACTGTCGAAGGATCGCGAATCCCTGCTCAAGGTGATCGACAGCATCGTGCTGCCGCACTTCGACATCGACTATGCCTCGATCCTCGTGCTCGGCCAGAACGCGCGCACTGCGACGCCCGAACAGCGCGCACGCTTCGCCCATGCGATGTACAACTCGATCACCCACCGCTATGCCGAAGGCCTGCTCAAGTACACCGAAGGGCGTGTGCGCGTGCTGCCGCAGCAGGGCGAACTCAACGACAAGCGCACCCTCGTGCGCACCCAGGTCGTGCTCGACGACGGCAAGCTGGTGCCGGTCGACTATGCATTCCGCAAGACCAGTAGCGGCGACTGGAAAGCCTACGACGTGATCATCGAGGGCATCTCCTACGTCACCAACTATCGCAACCAGGTCTCGGCGGAAATCCAGAAATCGAGTATCGACGCGTTGACCACGCGACTGGAAACCCAGGGCGCCAAGGCGCTGGAGACGATGGATTCCGAAGGCGTCAAACAATGAGCGATGGTTTTTTCGCGCTGACCGAGAATGCGCACGGCGCGCTCGCCCTGAGTGGCGTGATCTCGTTCGAGAATGCGGCGCAGGCGCTGCAGGCGGCGCCACAGCCCGGCGCTGCGGACAAGACAATCAATCTGGATCTTGGGGGGCTCGCCGATGCCGACAGCGCAACGCTGGCAGTGTTGATCGCCTGGGCCGCGCAGGCGCGCGCACGCGGTGCGAACCTGACCTATCGACGCGCACCACCGGCACTGGCAAACCTCGCGCGGTTGTGCAATGTGGATTGCCTGCTGGGACTCGACGCTGCATAGCCGTTCCGCGTACATCGACTCGGCGGACCAGCGAGATTTATGTTTTGGCGCAGGTGCGCGCCATCAGCCCTTATGTGGCTGCTGATCGGGCTTCGGCTTCTGCTCGTACTTTTCCTGTTCCTGCAGCAGCTTGTCGACGTCGACGTCATCCACACCCTGCAGCGACTGGATCGCCTCGAGCGGCGGATTGCCGCGGTAGATCTTGTACAAGCGCCGCTGGCGGTAGGCGTCGCGATAGAACACGTAGGGATCGTAGACGCCTTCCAGCAAGCCTTCGGCGTCGATCGCGCTGGAGCGCAGTGAAACCAGATAGACCGCAGTCGGCAGATACTGCGCATCGAAGTTCAGATTATGCGAGCGTGCGTACCAGGACAGCGGATCGAAAACGAAAGTGTCGATCGGAAAGCCGACGATATCGCGCCCGTTGCTCGAGCCCAGCAGCGGCAGCACGAGGTAGGGGCCTTCTGGCACGCCCCATTTGGCCAGGGTCACGCCGAAATCGGTTGCGTGCGCATCTATCCCCATCTCACTGGCCGGATCGAACAGACCAAGAACTCCGACCGTCGAATTGACGACGAGGCGGCTGCTCGACGTAAATGCCTCTTTCGCATTGGCCTGCAGCAGATCGTTGGCGATCGTGATCGGCGATTCGATGTTGGCAAAAAAATTGTTGACCAGCCGCCGCGTCGTGTTGTTGGTCACCTTGCGATAGCCCACCGCGATCGGGCGGATGGCCACGCGATCGGCAAAATCGTTGAACGCGTACATCTTGCGGTTGAAATTTTCGTAGGGATCGTCCTTGCGCGGCATTGGCGTGGCGCAGCCAGCGAACATGGCGGCGAGGAGGGCGATCAGGACGACGCGGCGGGGATGGGGCATGGGCAAATTCAACATCGATTGGCGATCCGGCAGCGGTGAGCGACGCGGACGGAGTGTGTGCACCGCCGCATTCGCCCCGATTCCCTGTTTACGTAACTCAAGGCTAACCCACTTTGGGGCATGCTGGCACGCTCTCAAGGCAAGCGATGTACAGTCCCGGTTCAGCTCGGCACCCGCGCCCGGTCGACGGGTTTGCGCTGCACCATCGGCCGACGATACAATGCCACTGGTATAAGGATGGTTTGAAGCTAGCCGTCCTGGGCTCTGGGCGCGTTGAGTCCGGCCAATCCCTGACTCGCTTTCGATGCATCAAAGCGCTTGCTTGCCCGTTACGCAGCGGGCGCTCCGGATCGGATCCGGGGCAGGCGCTGCCCGCGGAGACTTCTGGACTCGTCCGGAGGTTTTCTATAGATTTTCCAATCGATTCCGCCCCGTTTGCGGATTTTTGAGGTTTTTTCATGGCACGTATCACCGTAGAAGACTGCCTCGAAGTAGTCGACAACCGTTTCGAACTGGTGCTGATGGCGACCAAGCGTGCGCGCCAGCTGGCCAACGGCGCCGACGCAATGGTCGAGAGCACGAACGACAAACCCACCGTGCTCGCGCTGCGCGAGATCGCCGGCCGCAAGGTCACCCAGGGCCTGATCGACGAAGTCGACCGCCAGGCGCGCGAAAAGGCCGAGCGCGAGGCCCTTGAGTGGGCTGCTGCCGAAGTCGACGACGATCTTTCCAAGGTCGGCGACGATTTGTGATTGACATGCAGCGGCGCACCTCGATTTGCAGCGATAACCAGCGCCGTTCGCAGGAACGCGCCGCCAGCGGGAGCTCGCGTCGCCGTTTTTCTCCCAGCGCGCCGGCTGTGGCGTCCGACCTCCGAGTTCGCGTAGCGGAGTAAGTCTTAATGAGCACAGCGCTGCAGGAAGTAGTCCCTGCCGACGTGCTGGCGCTCGAACAGCGCCTCTCCGCTTATCTGCCGCCCGAACAGGTCGGGCGCGTGCGCCAGGCCTATTTCGCCGGTGCGCACGCGCATTCCGGGCAGACGCGCAAGAGCGGTGAACCCTACATCACGCATCCGGTCGCGGTCGCAGCGATTCTCGCCGACTTAAGGATGGATGCGGAAACAATCATCGCCGCGATCCTGCACGACACGCTCGAGGACACGCCGTTACCGCGCGCGGAAATCGAGTCGCAATTCGGCGCCACCGTAGCCGAGCTCGTTGACGGCGTCACCAAACTCGACAAGGTGAAGTTCCGCAGCCTGCAGGACGCCGCTGCCGAGAGCTTCCGCAAGATGCTGCTGGCGATGGCGCGCGACTTGCGCGTTATCCTGATCAAGCTCGGCGACCGCCTGCACAATATGCGCACGCTCGGCGCGATGGTGCCCGCATCACGCCGGCGCATCGCGCGCGAAACGCTGGATATCTACGCGCCGATCGCGCAGCGCCTGGGGATGAACAAGTTCAAGTCCGAGCTGCAGGATCTGGGATTCCGCGCGCTGTATCCGACCCGTCATCGCGTGATCGAGGCGCGCATCAAGAGCGTGCTCGGCAACCGCCGCGAGGCGATGGGCAAGATCGAGGCGGCACTGTCGACGCGCCTTACCGGCGAGGGCATCAAGCATCGCATCGTCAGCCGGATCAAGACGCCGTACAGCATCTACACCAAGATGCACGACGAGCATAAAACCTTCGCCCAGGTGATGGACGTTTACGGTCTGCGTGTCGTCGTCGATGCGACCATGCAGTGCTATCACGCGCTCGGCGCGATCCATGGCCTGTACAAGCCGCTGGACGGGCGCTTCCGTGATTTCATCGCGATTCCGAAAGCCAACGGCTATCAATCGCTGCACACGGTGCTGTTCGGGCCGTTCGGTGCGCCGGTCGAAATCCAGATCCGCACCGAGGATATGGATCAGGCGGCCGAACGCGGCGTCGCCGCGCACTGGGTGTACAAGAACGCCAGCGAGCCGGCGAACGCGGCGCAGTCGCGCGCGCGCGACTGGGTCGCCGGGCTGGTCGAGACGCAGTCGCGCGAATCGTCGTCCTCGGCGGAATTTCTCGAAAATGTAAAAGTGGATTTGTTCCCGGACGAGGTCTATCTGTTCTCGCCCAAGGGCAAGATCTTCGCCCTGCCGCGCAATGCCACCACGCTCGACTTCGCCTATTTCGTGCATACCGACGTCGGCAACCACGCGGTCGCCGCGCGCGTGGACAAGAAACTGGTGCCGCTGCGCACGCGGCTCAATTCGGGCGAGGCGGTCGAGATCATCACCGCACCCTCGGCGCAGCCACATCCGCAATGGCTCGAATGGGTGGTGTCGGCACGCGCGCGCATCGCGATTCGCAACAGCCTCAAACACCTGCAACACGAGGATGCCGTCGAACTCGGCCATCGCATGCTCGATCGCGCGCTCGAGGCGCAGGGCGTCTCGCTCGACTCGATTCCGCTGAAGACGCTCGATCGCTACATCGCCGAGGCGAAGTTCAAGCGCCTGGAGGAGCTGCTTGCCGACATCGCGCTCGGCAACCGCATGCCCGATCAGGTTGCGACTGCGCTGGCCAAGAATGCTGCGCGCACGCCGAAGGTCAAGCGGCATGCGGAAAAAGTGCTGATCACCGGCAGGGAGCGCGGCGTGCTCAGCTTCGGCCAGTGCTGTCATCCGGTGCCGGGCGACGAGATTTTCGGTTATTTGTCGGCGGGCAAGGGCATCGTCGTGCATCGCACGGATTGCCCGAACGCGGCCGAGTACCGCAAGACGCCCGAGCGCATCATCGCGATGGACTGGGACCGCGAGGTTTCCGGCGACTACCGCGCGCGCCTGCGCATCGTCGTGGAGAACAAACCCGGCGTGCTCGCGACGATCGCCGCGGCGATCGCCGCGGTCGATTCGAATATCGAGAACGTCGAATACCAGGAGCGCGACCTCAACACCTCGACCCTGATGTTCACGATAGAGGTGCACAACCGCAAGCATCTCGACGAAGTCATGAACCGCGTGCGCCGCGCCGGCGTGGTGCATGGGGTGTATCGGTATCCGGTTTGAAAAGAACGGCAGTCGGTAGCCGGGAATCGGTAGCCGGAGAGCATCTTCGTTCGTCATTCCAGCCTTTACCGGAATGACGATCATGTAAGATTTCCCGGCTCCCGGAAAAACAATCTGCAAGGAGTAAATATGCCCCGCCAGATCATCCAGAGCGACAACGCGCCCAAGGCGATCGGTCCGTACTCGCAGGCCGTGCGTGTCGGCAACACGATTTATCTGTCCGGGCAGACGCCGCTCGATCCGGCCAGCGGCGAACTCGTCGTCGGCGATATTGCCGCGCAGACACGGCGTGTGTTCGACAATCTGCAAGCCGTTTGCGGCGCCGCGGGCATCACGTTCGCGAAGATCGCCCGCGTCGGCATCTATCTCACCGACCTGGGCAATTTCGCTGCGGTCAACGGCGTGATGAAGGAATATTTTTCCGAACCGTTTCCCGCCCGTTCGACGATTGGCGTGGCTGCGCTGCCGCGCAACTCGCAGGTCGAAATCGATGCGATCGCGGTGATCGATTAAGAAAGCACAAAGCCTGAACCGCGAAGAATGCGAAGGAGAAGATTTAGTGGCTCTTTGTCTTCTTCGTGTTCTTCGTGGTTCAATCTTGTCTTGTGCTTCCGCTGGTACCAATGCGAGCAGCCATCGGCGTGAAAGTGACCAGCCCTGACGTCGGCGATGTCGGCGCGACGCCGGCCGCGTCGCTGCCTGGCGTTGGTCCTGCGCTCGCGGCGGCGCTTGAGCGTCTGCACCTGCGCACGCTGCAGGATCTCTGGTTTCATCTGCCGCTGCGCTACGAGGACAGGACGCGCCTCACCGCGATCCGCGATCTGCGCGTCGGCGACACGGCGCAGGTCGAAGGTCGCGTCGAGGCGATAGAAAAAGGTTTCCGCTTTCGCCCGCAACTGCGTATCGCGATCGGCGACGAGTCGCAGCAGACGCTGCTTTTGCGCTTTTTCCATTTCAATAACGCGCAGGCGAACCAGCTTGCGATCGGCACGCGTCTGCGCTGCTTCGGTGAGGTGCGCCATGGCGCGCACAGTCTGGAAATGGTGCATCCGCAATACCAGCGGCTGGCCGACGATGCGGCGAGCGCGGTCGAGGAGCGTCTGACGCCGATCTATCCGACCACCGAAGGTCTGGGCCAGAAACGCCTCGGCGGTTTGATTCAGCGCGCGCTGATGCAGCTGCCGCAGGACGAAGCATTGGAGCTGATTCCGGCCGCGTTGCGCACAGCGAACAAATTGTCTTCACTGCGCGCTGCCTTGCTCTATGTGCATCGACCACCGCCGGATGCCGATGTCGCCGGCCTCGCGCTCGGCGCGCATCCGGCGCAGCAGCGCCTCGCCTTCGAGGAATTGCTTGCCCAGCACTTGAGCCTGCAGCGCCTGCGCAAGCGGCTGCGCGAACATGCCGCGCCGACGCTGCGCGGCGACGGCAAATTGCGCGCGCGCTTTCTTGCGCAATTGCCGTTCACGCCGACGCGCGCGCAGCGGCGTGTCGCGGCCGAAGTCGCATGCGATCTGGGCGCGGCGACGCCGATGTTGCGCCTCGTGCAGGGCGATGTCGGCTCGGGCAAGACGGTCGTCGCCGCGCTGGCCGCGCTGACCGCCGTCGAAGCAGGCCGGCAGGCTGCGCTGATGGCGCCGACCGAACTCCTTGCCGAGCAACATTTTATCAATTTCCACAAGTGGCTTTCTCCACTCGGCGTCGAGGTCGTCTGGCTGGCGGGCAAGCTCAAGGGCAAGGCGCGAGCAGCGGCGCTGGCGCGACTGCAGGACTCCGCACAGATCGCGATCGGCACGCATGCGTTGATGCAGGAAGGCGTCGCCTTCGACCGCCTCGGTCTCGCGATCATCGACGAGCAGCATCGTTTCGGCGTGCATCAGCGTCTGGCCCTGCGCGACAAGGGACGCGACGGCAATCTCGTACCGCATCAGCTGGTGCTGACGGCGACGCCGATTCCGCGCACCCTGGCGATGACCGCGTATGCGGATCTCGACGTCTCCACAATCGACGAACTGCCGCCTGGGCGCACGCCGGTGGCGACGGTCGCGTTGAGCAGCAAGCGCCGCGGCGATGTGGTCGAACGCATTCGCGCCGCCTGCGCCGAAGGTCGGCAGGCGTATTGGGTGTGCACGTTGATTGAGGAGACCGAGGCCCTGCAGGCACAGGCGGCGGAGGTGACGTTCGCCGAGTTGACCGCGGCTCTGCCCGGGATTCGCGTCGGTCTCGTGCATGGGCGGCTGAAACCGGCGCAGAAGCAGGTCGTCATGGATGCGTTCAAGGTCGGCGGGATTGCGCTGCTGATCGCGACCACGGTGATCGAAGTCGGCGTCGACGTGCCGAACGCAAGCCTGATGGTGGTCGAAAACGCCGAGCGCCTGGGTCTGGCGCAGCTGCATCAGTTGCGCGGCAGAGTCGGTCGCGGCAGCGCGAAATCCAGTTGCGTGCTTCTCTACCAGCCGCCCCTGTCCGCCATGGCACGGCAACGCCTCGATGTGCTGCGCGAAACCAGCGACGGCTTCCGCATCGCCGAAAAGGATCTGGAATTGCGCGGCCCCGGCGAACTGCTGGGTACGCGCCAGACCGGCGACCTCGTTCTGCGCGTGGCCGATCTGGTTCGCGACGCGCATCTGCTCGCCGCCGTGCAGCGCACGGGGGCGGTGTTGTTGCGCGAGCATCCGGATCTCGTCGAGCGCCTGATCGCACGCTGGATCGGCCATTCC
>JAYTQX010000208.1:0-3759 GCA_043746455.1 Pseudomonadota bacterium | reverse complement strand
CCTGCGTACGGAACTGCTCGCGATACGCGAACGCTTTGCGATACCGATGGTGGTGATCACCCACGATCCAGACGATGTCGCAGCGCTCGGCGGTACGGTCATCACGATCGAACAAGGGCGCGTCTTGGAAGCTTAGGAAGATTCACCATCAAGAAGACACAGTACACAAAGGAAAATCAAAACTCGTCTTTGGCTTTTGCTCCTTTTGCGTCCTTCGTGGTAAATCTTGCGCTCCTATCCGCGCAGCCGAAAATCCAGCGTCGCGATCGCACCGCCTTGCGGGCGCGGTCCGAGCGAGACGCGCCAGTCGTAGAGTTCGCAGAGGCGGCGCACGATCGCCAGGCCAAGTCCGGCGCCGTTGCTGCCGGCGGATGTTTCGCCACGCACGCCACGCTCGAACAGCTTTTCCGCATCCTCGGGCTTGATGCCGGGGCCGGAATCCTCGACCGTGACCTTGCCGCGTCCTGCGCCGACCGTGATGATCACATCGCCCCTGGGCGTGTACTTGAACGCATTGCCGATCAGGTTGCCGAGCGCGACCGCGATCACCGACGACGGCGCGACCACTTCGATCGGCTGATCGACGACGAAATGCACGTCGATGGGCTTGCGCCCGATATGCGAGCGGTAGACATCGATCACCTGCTCGACGACTTTCGCCACGTCGGTGGTCTCGCCGTCGTTCGGTGCACTGCGTTCGCTGCGCGACAACAGCAGCAGCGCATTGGTCAGTTCGGTCGATTGCTTCGCTGCGCGCTCGATGCGTTTCAGACGCTCGCGCAGCTTGTCGGTGATCTGATCCGAGCCGAGCATCAGTTCGGTCGTGCCGGAGATCACCGCGAGCGGCGTGCGCAGCTCATGACTGACATCGGCATTGAATTCGCGGTCGCGCATGACGACCGCAGTAAGACGATCGGAATAGTCGTCGAGCGCGCTGGCGAGTTCACCGACTTCGTCGCGCGCAAAATGCGGAGCCAGCGGTTCGGGTTTGCCGGTCTGGCGCAGCGTGCGGATGCGCTGGGCGAGCTCGGTGACCGGACTCATGACGCGGCGTGACAGCCACTGACCGATCAGGAGCGAGAGCACACCGAAAAGCAGGACTCCGACAATGAGTGCAGTCAGAAGTTGACGCTCGCTCAGCTTTTGCGTGCTGACGTCATAACGCATGAATGCCCAGTAGTTGGCATCCTTGTATACGGCAAGCTTGAACTGGCGAATCTTGCCCTCCGCGCCGGCCTCTTCAATGTCGTAAACACCGGTCGTGTCGAACTGTCGTCGTGCAAAAGGCACATTGGCAAAAAAATTGGCGCCCTTGATGTCGATGTCGTAACTGTTCAGATCGTAACGTGCGGTGGGATCGGGGTTCTCCCGTTTCCATTCGACAAACTTCTTCACCTCGCGCGCAAGGTTGTTGTTGATGAGCTCGTTTTCCAGGCGCGTACGCATGTAAACCGTCGCCACAGCGAACAGGGCCGTCAAGCCAAACCCGAACAATGCGAACGAAATGATGATGCGGCTGCGCAGCCGCCGGCGGAACTGTACGCGGTTCATGGCCGCAACCGCGTCGTCTGGATGCGCGGCAAGCTGGCGCCGCGCGCCAGATCAGTTCGTGGCCGCATCCGGATCGACCATGCGGTAGCCGATGCCGTGGCGCGTCTGGATCAGCGGCTTGTCGAACGGCTTGTCGATCGCCGCGCGCAGGCCATGGATGTGCACGCGCAGGGAATCGCTGTCCGGCAGTTCCTCGCCCCAGACGCGGGTTTCGAGTTCCTGGCGCGTGACCACGGACGGGCTCGATTCCATCAGATGCTGCAGCAGTTTCAGGCCGATCGGATTGAGCTGGATCGTCTTGTCCGCACGGTTGACGATCAGCGTGTCGAGGTTGTAGCTCAAGTTGGCTACCTGCAAAATGCGACTTTGTATACCCTTGCCGCGGCGTGCGAGCACGGACAGGCGCGCTTCGAGCTCCTGCAGGGCAAAGGGTTTCACCATGTAGTCGTCGGCGCCGGAATCGAAGCCGGTGAGTTTCTGATCGAGCGCATCGCGCGCGGTAAGCATGAGCACCGGCGTCTGCCGGCGCGCTTCCTGGCGCAGTTTGCGGCAGAGTTCCAAGCCGTCCATGCCGGGCAGGGTGAGATCCAGCACGATCGCGTCGAAATCATGCGCGATGGCCAGATGCAGGCCGGTGATGCCATCGCCGGCGAAATCGACCGTGTGGCTTTTTTCTTCAAGGTAATCGCCGATGTTCGCGGCGATATCGCTATTGTCTTCAATGACCAGTATGCGCATGGTGGAAAGCTTACTCGCGTGAGGCCGAAAATGCTCGGCGAAATACTCGGATGGCGGGATGCTTGATCGCGCCGCGGGGCGTGGAGTTCCCGGAGACGGCGAAGATGACCAGTGGAGCGTGGTTCACTGGAAGTGCGGTGGCGGGCGGCCACTTCAGTCATCGGCAGGGACAATGCAAACAAGCACCCAAGAAAAAGGCCCAAGGAGGTGTCATTGGGGGAACACACCTCGCTTGGGCCTAAAGCTACTGCCCCGATTACCGTAATCCGCCAGTCACCTGACCTGACCTTAGGAGTGTCGAGCAGAATTACAGTGTTACGGATGCTAGAGGACAGTCGATTAAATTCGTGTTAAAGCCGTCTGTGCGTTTCGTTAATTCGCGCCGTTTTCTGGGCTTGGCCGCCGGCAGATGTGCGAACCGGTCACTTCATGGCAGGTTTCCAGCTGCGAATCGGCGCGGGTAAACGCAAAGCTGCGCGTATAGCGCGATGCTTTATCGGTCCCGCTATTTGAAAAATGCCATTGCTTGAGCGCAGCAATCGCTGCCTGCTCGAACACGCCGGATGGTTGTGCATGGCGTATGCGGATATCGTGGACACTGCCATCGGCGGCTATGCGGAAATCGAGATCGACTTTGCCGGTGACGCCGGTTGCGAGCGCCTGTGCGGGATACTGCGGCTGAACCAGCGTTTCAATCACGGGAAGTGTTACGCCGGGCGCAGACGCGGCTGCGTCAGTCGCGGCCGCGCTCGCGGCGGCGGCACTTACCACTCCCGCACCGACCTCAACCAGCGCTGACGATTCGGTCTCGGGCGCTACGACCATGCGCAGCGGTGCCAGTTCAAGCGGCGTATGCGGTTTGGCGAGGCTGGGGACCACCAGCTGCGCATTGGTGATCTGGATTTTCGGGCGCGCCATCGGGTCAACGGCGTATGCAACTGGATTTGCTCTTGCTGGATCGCCGGCGTGCAGTGGCGCAAGGTCTGACTGAGCCGCGGCAGCCGGCGCAGCCGCGGGCGGCGCGGAAAACCGGGCATTGCCACTGATCACGGCCATGTTCTGCCGCGGCGCCTGCATCATGACTTCAGCTACGGATGCGGGCAGCAGATGCAGGCGCAATGCGGCCAGCGCAACACCGGCAAATGCGAGCAGCATCGGCAAGGTCAAGCCATTGCTGCGCGGCAGGGGTTCGAGTACGAGCGTGTGGCGCGGATCAACGATGCGCCGAATGCGCGCGAACAGCACTCCGCCGCCGGCGCCCAGAGCAGGCACGGCGGCGCCAAAATCGTGCTGCAGCTCTTCCAGATCCGCCAGCGTGCGCGCGTAAGCGACGGCATTGCCACCGCCGAGTGTGAGCACGAGGTCGTCGCAGCATTGTTCGCGCGCCTGGCGCACCTCGCGCGAAATCCAGTAGACGACCGGGTGATAGAACAGCAGAGTTTCGATGGCGACCTGGGCGAGATTGGCGAG
>JAYTQX010000207.1:0-2707 GCA_043746455.1 Pseudomonadota bacterium | reverse complement strand
CGTGGGCGTGCGGAACAGGCCGCAGAATGCAGGATCGTTGGCTTTGTCCCGACGCAGCGGGCCGCAGGCGCCGAGATCGAAAAAGTTTGCTTCGCGATTGCGCGGGATATTCGGGTTGCGCGGCACGCCAAGTGCGATCAGGCCATAGTCGGACAGCGCGGGCGGAGTGCCGTCGAAGCCACGTTTGCTGATATGGCATTGTGCACAATTGCCTTTTTTCGCATCGTTGAACAGGGCGAGGCCGCGTTTTTCCTGCGCGCTCAGCTGCGCGCGGCCGGTCAGGAAGGCGTCGTACTTGCTCGTGTAGGGACTGAACTCGGTGTAGTTCTCCTCGAACGCACCGAGCGCGCGCACGACGGCCTTGAAGGCACCGTCGTCATCAGCGAGTACCTGATCGCCGAGCGCAGCGCGCAGCAGGTGCGCATAGCTCGCCTTGCGAACAGCGGCAGCGACGCCCGCGCGCGTGTTCGCCATCTCATTGGCGTCGGTCAGGGGAATCTCGGCTTGTTGTGCGCCACCGTCGATGCGGCCGTCCCAAGTTAGTCCGCCGGTCGGACCATTGTCCACGGAGTCGTCGCGTTCCTCTTCGGAGTCGTGATAATGATTGTTGTATGGCGGTATGCGATTGAGATAGGTCAATGTCGGCGGTGCGCGCAGACCTTGCGCATGAAGCGAGAAGCCGCCTGGCTGCACGTCGAGCGCGTTGGGCGGGTTGTAGCGCAGCGCCGGGCTGTGGCAACTTGCGCAGGATTGCTTGCCCGATCCGGAAAACGCCGGATCGGAAAAGATTCGTTTGCCGGCCGTGCGCAGCAATGCCGTACGCTGGTAGGCTTCGCGGTACGAAGACGCGGCCTTGGTCGCGGAGGGCTCCGCGGCAGGCGCGACCAAGCCCGGTAGCAGCGCAGGCAGCAGCAATAGCAAAATTCGCCGCAGATGCATGATCGAGTTAGCGTAAGGAACACAACAGATCGACTAGTTTAGTGCTTCATTCTGTTTGGAACTTGTTTTGGACGGGCCGTACAACAGCGCCCCCATCCGCCTTCGGCACCTTCCCCCGCTTCGCAGGGGAAGGAAAAGCTAAAACCAGCCATGTGGAACCCTTGGAAGGAAAAGCTAAAACCAGCCATGTGGAACCCTTCCTCCGCTTGCGGGGGAAGGTGGCGGCAGCCGGAAGGGGGCAGCCCAAAGAGCTGCAAGTATCAATATTTACGAAGCGCGACACGAGGATATCGCCGATGCACCCATTCAGACATGTTCTGGCTTTCGCCGCAGTCGTACTTCTCTCCGCCTGTCAGACGACGCCGGAAAGTACGCCGCGGCAGACGGCCGCGCAGTCGCCGGCGACGAAATCGAATCTCGACGCGATCCATACGATCGTCGTGATCTATGCGGAGAATCGCTCCTTCGATCATCTCTACGGCGATTTCCCCGGCGCGAACGGCTTGCGAAATCTGAGTGGCGCGCAAACGACCCAGCTCGATCGCAACGGTGCGCCGCTAGCGAGCCTGCCGCCGGTGCCGGGTAGCGGGCTGACGGTTCCTTCCGATCCGAAACAGATTACGACCGAGGCGACGCGCGGACATCCGAACCGGCCCTATGCGCTGGACGATCCGAAAGGCTACGACGTTGGCTTCGACTACAAGCTGCACGATCTCGTGCATGCGTTCTACCAGAACCAGATGCAGATCGACGGCGGCCGCAACGACAAATTCGCCGCCTACAGCGACGCGGGGGGCGAGGTGATGGGCCATTTCGATGGTTCGAAAATGGCGCTGTGGAAGATCGCGCAGGAGTACACGCTCGCCGACAATCTCTTTCAGGGTGCCTTCGGCAGCTCGTTCCTCAATCATCAATATCTGATCTGTGCCTGCGCGCCGTTCGACTTCAAGACCAAGACCGATCCGAAAACCTATGAGAGCAATATTTCCGTGGTCGAGGCCGATGGCGTGAGCCTGAAGCTCGATCCGGGCGGTCCGGCTTCGGCGCTCGACGGGCCGCCACGGTTTGTTCACTACGCTGTGCTCACGCCGGATTTCTATGGGGTGAACACCATGCAGCCGCCGTATCAGCCGTCGGATAATGCGCCGGCCAATGGCGGCGATACGCGCTTCGCCGATGCGGAGAAGCCCAACACGCTGAGTCCGCAAGTCACGGCCACGATCGGCGACCGGCTCAACGACGCGGGCATCGGTTGGGCCTGGTATTCGGGTGCCTGGCAGATCGCGCTGGATGGGGGCGCAGCGCTGACGAAAGTCGCGTTCCAGTATCACCACCAGCCGTTCAACTATTACGTGAATTACGCGCCGGGCAAGGACGCGCGCACGCAGCATCTGCGCGATGGCGGCCAGGACGGCGCCAGCTTCATCGCCGATATCGACGCGGGCAAGCTGCCGCAGGTGACGTTCTACAAGCCGCAAGGCAGCCAGAACCAGCACGCCGGCTACGCGATCATCAGCGCGGGCGATGCGCATATTGTCGACGTGATTGCGCACCTGCAGAAAAGTCCGCAGTGGCCGAACATGGTTGTCGTCATCACCTACGACGAGAACGGCGGCTGGTGGGATCATGTCGCGCCGCCGAAAGGCGATCGCTGGGGACCGGGAACGCGTGTCCCCGCGATCATCGTCTCGCCGTTTGCCAAGCGCGGTTATGTCGATCACACGCAATACGATACGGGTTCGATCCAGCGGCTGATCGATCATCGCTT
>JAYTQX010000206.1:0-7360 GCA_043746455.1 Pseudomonadota bacterium | reverse complement strand
CTAACGATATCGATTCGGTTTGAGAAGGGGTTTTGCGAAGAAAATTTGCTTGCGTTCACGAGAGCGGCGTGCCCGCTGGTGCGCCGCACAATTCCCTGGGATAGGCCGCGCTACAGATGCGCGACCAGCTTCACGCGCGCATAGCCGCGCTTGCCGAGTTGCAACAGGTATTCGCTGCCACAGACTAGGGTCAATTCGCGATCGCCGACGATTTCGCCATCGACGCGCACCGCGCGTTCGCCGAGCTTGCGCAAGGCCTCGGAGGTGCTCGGCGCGAGTCCCGCCGCCTTGAGCAGCGCGCCGATGCGGATGCCCTGCGCAGATACGGCCAGGGTCTGGACTGGAATATCCTGTGGCACACCACCGCCTTGCACGACTTCGTGCCAGTGCCGGATTGCCGCATCCGCTGCGACCTGGCCATGAAAGCGCGCCGTCAATTCCGCCGCCAGTTCCATCTTGCAGTCGCGCGGATTCGCGCCTGCGGCGACCGCCTGGCGCATCTGCGCGATAGCGGCCAGCGACTTGGCAAATGATAGAAGCTCGAAATATCGCCACATCAAATCGTCGGACAAACGCATCACCTTGCCGAAGATTTCGTTGGCCGGCTCGCTGATGCCGATATAGTTGCCGAGCGATTTCGACATCTTGTTGACGCCGTCGGTGCCTTCGAGCAACGGCATGGTCAGCACGATCTGCGGCGGCTGGCCGGATTCTTCCTGCAGCTGGCGCCCGACCAGCAGATTGAATTTCTGATCGGTGCCGCCGAGTTCGACGTCGCATTTGAGCGCGACCGAGTCGTAGCCCTGCACGAGCGGATACAGAAACTCATGGATCGCGATCGGCTGGCCGCTTTTGTAGCGCTTGTCGAAGTCGTCGCGCTCGAGCATGCGCGCGACGGTGTGCCTGGCGGCGAGCTTGATCATGTCGGCCGCGCTCATCTTGCCGAACCATTCGGAGTTGAAGCGCAGCTCGGTGCGCCCGCGATCGAGCACTTTGTAGACCTGCGCCGCGTAGGTTTCGGCGTTGGCCAGCACGTCTTCGCGCGTCAGCGGCTTGCGCGTGGCGTTCTTGCCGGAGGGGTCGCCGATCATGCCGGTGAAGTCGCCGATCAGGAAAATCGCCTGATGGCCCAGATCCTGGAACTGGCGCATCTTGTTGAGCAGCACGGTATGGCCCAGATGCAGATCGGGCGCGGTCGGATCGAAGCCGGCCTTGATGCGCAGAGGGCGGCCGAGCCGAAGCCGCGCGGTCAGATCTTCCGTCTTGATGATTTCATCCGCGCCGCGGCCGATCAGATCCATCGCTGCCTGCACATTCGGCGCTGCTTTCGAATCGCTCATGAGTACCTCGGAGTATACATTTCCATAATTATCATCGACGCAGCTCGATGCACGTCCGGCCTGTTTCGTTCAGCTTCGTCGATCTCTGGGTTAATTATTCGTTAACCCTGGAATAAGCCGCAAACCTTTGTAAAATCAGGCGTTGACGACGGTGGGCCCACTGGTTATGGTACGGCCTGTTTTGCCGGACCCTGACCGTGAATCTGAACGAATCCGATCCAAACGCGCAACGCGACAAGCATTCCTCGGCCACTGCCCGGCGTGGCAATTTCCACTTTCAACGCACAAAGTGGACATTTATACAAAATATCATAGCCGCACCGATCTCCTGGCGCCGCGAGCACTGGTTTCTGGCCGGCATCGTCGTCAGCGTGATCGTCATGGCCGGCGCGGTGCTGCCGAACTGGGCCGCCGCAATGCGCGAAACCAATGCCGCGCTGCCGCGCACTACGCTCGACGTACCGCTACCGGCATTATCGCCTGACGACAGCGCGCTGTCTGCCGCGATCGACGCGGCGAACAGCGACCCATTGGTCGACGACACCGGTTGGCAAGTCGTCAACGTGCGCTCCGGCCAGACGCTCGGCGATATTTTCCAGCAACAGGGACTCGGCGCCGCCGATCTGGCGCAGCTGCTAGACGACCGCAACAACGCCTCGGCGCTGCGCAATATCCATCCGGGTGAAGAGTTCGCGTTCCTGCGCAATGGCGATGGCTCATTGCGTGCGCTGCGCTTCGACCGCGACGACCATACGCGCGTGATCGCGAGCTTTTCCGCCGACGGCCTGAAACAGACCACGCTGGATCGCAATATCGAGCGCCGCACCCATGTCGCGCACGGAACGATCGACGGTTCGTTGTATGGCGCCGGCGAAGCAGCTGGCATGAGCGATGCGTTACTGGCGCAACTGGCCAACGCGTTCGGCTACGATCTCGACTTCGCCCATGACCTGCGCGATGGCGACAACTTCACCGTGGTCTACGACGATGTCTACCGCGAAGGCGAGCGGCTGCGCGACGGCAATGTCATCGCCGCGACGTTCATCAATCGCGGCAAGCGCTACTCGGCATTCCGCTTTACCAATAGTGCCGGCGAGACGCTTTATTACACCGAAGACGGCCGGCCATTGCGCAAATCGTTTCTGCGCATGCCGGTTGATTTCGCCAAAGTCACGTCGCGCTTCAGCGCCGGGCGCCTGCATCCGATTCTCGGCACGATGCGCGCGCATCAGGGCGTCGATTTCGCCGCGCCGATCGGCACGCCGATCCATGCCGCCGGCGCGGGCAAGGTCGCTTTCCGCGGCTGGCAATCGGGCTATGGCAATGTGGTGATCGTGCAGCACGACGCGCATCACAGCACCCTGTATGGGCACATGTCGCGGTTTGCGACCGAACAGATCGGCCAGCGCGTCGCGCAGGGTCAGACGATCGGCTTCGTCGGCATGACCGGCCTCGCCACCGGCCCGCATGTGCATTACGAATTCCGCGTCGACGGCCAGCATCGCGACCCGCTGACCGTGACCCTGCCCAAGCCCGAGCCGCTGCCGGGCGCCGAGTTCGCGCGCTTCCGCAGTCAGACCCAGCCGATGCTCGCCAAGCTGAAGACGCTTGAGGCCACCCAGCTCGCGTCGGCAAAATAATCGCGTTGCAGATGTTGTGACCGCCGCGCTGTATCTCGGTCTGATCTCGGGCACCAGCGCCGACGGCATCGATGTCGCACTGGCGACATTCAATCGCAAGCCCAAGCTGCTGGCCAGCTTGACCTACCCCTATCCCGCGCGGCTGCGCGAACGCATTCTCGCGCTAGCGCAGGGCGACGGCCGTATCGCACTCGACGACCTCGGCACGCTCGATGTCGAGGTCGCGCGCGCCTTTGCCACTGCCACAGGCAGACTGTTGCAACGCGAAGCCATTGCCGCGAGTGCGATTCGCGCGCTCGGCTCGCACGGGCAGACCGTACGCCATCGACCGCTCGGCGCGGCGCCATTTACGCTGCAGCTCGGTGATCCGAATGTGATCGCCGAATTGACTGGCATCACGACGGTTGCCGACTTCCGCCGCCGCGATATCGCCGCCGGCGGCCACGGCGCGCCGCTGGCGCCCGCGTTTCATGCGGCCATGCTTGCGCGCGCCGGCGGCACGCGCATCGTGCTCAATCTCGGCGGCATCGCCAATATCACGATCCTGCCGGCCGATGCGAAAAAGCCCCTGCGCGGCTTCGATACCGGCCCGGCTAGCTGCCTGCTCGACGCCTGGATCGAACGTCATCTGGATCGGCCTTTCGACAAGAATGGCGCGTTCGCGGCCTCCGGCCACGTCGATGCGACCCTGCTCGCGCGTCTGCTGTCCGATCCCTACTTCGCCGCACCGCCGCCGAAAAGCACGGGGCGCGAAGTATTCCACCTGAGCTGGCTGCAGGCGCACCTGCGCGGCCTCGCGCTCGCGCCGAGGGACGTGCAGGCGACCTTGGTCGCGCTCACCGCGCTGAGCATCGCCGACGCCGTGCGCGCCCAGGCCCGCGATGCGCGCGAAGTCTTCGTCTGCGGCGGCGGCGTGCACAACCCGGTGCTGATGGCCGCGCTTGCCGAGGCGCTCGCACCGCTCCCGGTCGCCAGCGTCGCCACGCTCGGCATCGATCCGGATTTCGTCGAAGCGATGACCTTCGCCTGGCTGACGCGCGAACGCCTGGAAAGCCGCGCTGTGGAAAATGTATACACCGTCACCGGTGCGCGCGGGCCGCGCGTGCTGGGCGGAGTCTATTTTGGTAATAACTAGTCGCGCTTTTCCACGGATACCGTTTGATCGATCGCGCGAAAGCGCGGCGACAGGTACAGAAACAGAGCCGCCGCCGGCGCTACAGCGAGCACCGTGATGATGAAGTACATGCCGTAGCCGGTCGCGGTGACGATGCCGCCGGCGAAGAAGCCGAGGATTTTCCCGGGCAGATTGACCAGTGAACTCAACAACGCGTACTGCGTCGCGGTGTGCTGCCGGTTCACCAGCGACGACAGAAACGCGACCGTCGGCGGTCCGAGAAAGCCCAACGTGAGGTTCTCGCAGGAGATCACCGCCGTGAGCACGAGAAGATTGCCTGGATGGGCGATGAGCCATAAATAAAACAGGTTGCTGCTGCCACACAACACGATCGCGACGCCGAAGGTACGCCAGATACCCCAACGCGCGACGGCGGCACCGCCGACAAAAACGCCGACGATGCCGATCCAGATGCCGTAGATCTTGGTGATCGTGCCGATTTCGGTTTTGGAAAAACCCATATCGCGATAGAACGGACTCATGATGCCGCCGATCGTGGCCTGCTCGGGAATCTTGAACAGCAGGATGAACAACAGCGTCACCAGGGCCAGATGCCAACCGTAACGCCGAAAGAAATCGGTGAAGGGCTCGACGATGCTTCCGCGCATGGCATCGATCCAACGGGTCGGTCGCGTGCGCTCGACCTGCGGTTCGGGCGCGAGAAGATTGGCGACAATCGGCAGCAGCATCGTCGCCGCCAGCGAGAGATAAACCCAGCTCCAGGACACATGGTCGGCCATGATCAGGGCCAGTGCGCCGGAGAGGATCAACCCGATGCGATAGCCCAGGGAATACGTCGCCACCAGCGCACCCTGCGCCTCCAGCGGCGCGATCTCGATGCGGTAAGCGTCGACCGCGATGTCCAGCGTCGCTGCGCAGAATGCGACGGCAAGCGTCGCGCAGACGAACGGCACCAGCCGCGCCGGCGTCAGCGCCGCCATCACGACCAGACCGGCGATGACCCCGATCTGCGCGAACAGCAACCAGCCGCGGCGCAGACCCAGATGCGAAAAACCGGGAATCCGCCAATGGTCGAGCAGCGGCGCCCACAGGAACTTGCAGGCGTACAACATGCCGGCGCTGGCGATCATCGTGATGTTTCTCAGCTCGATTCCGTTTTCTTTGAGCCAGTACGCGAGCGTGCCGGCGACCAGCAAGAACGGCAGGCCGGAGGCAAAGCCGAAGAACAACATCGTCCACGCCGCTGGCTGCGCAAACGCGCGCCATACCGATGGCTTCGCCTCGGCGCTCACGCGTATTCGACGAGATACGGTGCGTGATCGGAGAATCGCGGCGCCGGCATGATCGAACAGGCTTTCAGTTTTTCACGCAGCGACGGCGAGATAACCTGATAGTCGATGCGCCAGCCGACATTGTTCGCACGCGCCGCACCGCGGTTCGACCACCATGTGTATTCGACCGCATCGGGCTTGATCGCGCGGAAACTGTCGACCCAGCCGCGTTGCTTGAACAGCAAATCCAGCCACGCGCGTTCTGCGGGCAGACAGCCGGAATTCTTCTGATTCGACGACCAGTTCTTGATATCGTCGCGGGTGTGGACGATGTTCCAGTCGCCACAGATCACGTAGTCGCGGCCGTTCTTGAGCCACGCATCGAAAATCGGCCCGATCCAGTCCATCACCTTGAACTTGAACTGCTGGCGCTCTTCTCCGGAGGACCCTGACGGTACGTACAACGACACTACGCTGAGCTTGCCAAAACGCACCTCGATATAGCGGCCTTCGTCGTCGAACGGTGCCCAACCCAGTGCTGTGCGCACTTCATCGGGTTCGCGTTTTGCATAAATCGCGACGCCGCTGTAGCCTTTTTTTGTCGTCGCGTCGCGATAGAAACAATGATGTCCATCGGGACGAAACATCGGGTCGCCCAGCTGATCTTCCTGCGCCTTGGTTTCCTGCAGGCAAACCACATCGGCATTCTGCTTCTTCAGCCAGTCGAAAAAGCCCTTGTTCGCGGCGGAGCGGATGCCGTTGGCGTTGAAGGTGAGGATACGCATGGTCGTTGATGAGCGGTGAGGGGTGAGCGGATAGTAGCAACTCGCCGATACGCTGCGCTGCCGCGCATTGTCGACTGCGCACTTGCTGCGGCGAATCGTCTACCCTTGTACCACTCACCACTCACCACTCACCACTCCATGCAACCTTACCAACGCGATTTCCTCAACCTCGCCCTCGCCAGGAACGCGCTGCGCTTTGGCGAGTTCACGTTGAAGTCCGGGCGCGTGAGTCCGTACTTCTTCAACGCCGGCACGATCGATTCCGGCGCGGCGCTGGCCACACTCGGCCACGCGTATGCGCAAGCGGCGCTGAGTTCAGGGATCGAATTCGACATGCTGTTCGGGCCGGCTTACAAGGGCATTTCGCTGGCCATCGCCACCGCGATCGCGATCGCCGAAACCACGCAGCGCGATGTGCCGCTCGCGTTCAATCGCAAGGAAGGCAAAAGTCACGGCGAAGGCGGCATGCTGATAGGTGCGCCGCTCAAGGGGCGCGTACTGATCGTCGATGACGTGATCACGGCTGGCACCGCAATCCGTGAATCCCTGGCCTTGATCCACGCGCACGGGGCCACGCCGGCCGGCGTGCTGATTGCGCTCGATCGTCAGGAGCGCGGCCAGGGCGCCTTGTCCGCCGTGCAGGAAGTCGAAACCGAGTTTGGCATTCCGGTGATCGCCATTGCGCGCTTGACGGAACTGTTTGCGCTGATCGCCGAACGGCCCGAACTCGATGCGCAACGCGAGCGGCTCGATGCCTATCGTCGCGCTCATGCCAATACTTATACTTGACCGCGAAACGCCATAGGTTCCGGTCGGCGATCGTATACTTTGCGAAACGGAGAAAACCGCCATGCCATCGATGCAGAAACTCCTGATCGCGCTCGCGATTGCCGCGGCTGCGCTGCCGCTGCTGGCAGCGAACACCAGCCAAACACGCTACAAATGGCGGGACACGCAAGGCGGCCTGCATTACACCGATACCTTGCCGGCCGAAGCGCTGCAAAACGGCTACGACGTCGTCGACAAAAACGGCTACGTGGTCAAACACGTCGATCGCGCGCGTACCGACGAGGAACGCAAGGCCGATAAGGCGTCAGCGACGACTCAGGCGTCTGAGCGCAAACAGGCGCAGGAGCAGGCCAAGGCGGATCAGCAACTGTTGAGCGCATACGCCACTGAGCAGGATCTG
>JAYTQX010000205.1:0-12451 GCA_043746455.1 Pseudomonadota bacterium | reverse complement strand
CGGCGTTTCGTCAACCTCGTCGACGAGTTCTACGATCATGGCGTCAATCTGGTGCTCTCCGCCGCGGCGCCGCCGCAGGAGCTGTACCGCGGCCGCCGGCTGCTCAACGAATTCGCACGCACGGAAAGCCGCTTGATTGAAATGCAGAGCGTCGAATATCTGGCCGGCGCGCACCGGCATTGAGCTTGCGCAAAAAATGACTTTCGTCCGTTGCCATTTGCCCGGCAACTGGATATAGATATACCCAATGGTTTAGTATTTCGGTTGTAATCCCGTCCGACAAACCCCCATCACCTTGCGATGCGCAGCCCGGTCCAGGCGCGTGCCGCCCAATCCGTAACAAAAACTTAGAGGCGTTTCCCATGCCGTCCAGACTGTTTCGCAGTGCCGTTGTCGCTGCCTTGATCATCACATTCCTCGGTGCGTGCAGCAAGGGACCGCAACAACCGCCGCAGATGCCGCCGACGGAAGTGGGCGTGGTCACGGCCAAGGCCGACGTTGTGCCCTTGACCCAGGATCTGGTCGGCCGCGTATCCGCCACGCGCAGCGCGGACGTGCGTGCGCGCGTCGCCGGCGTCTTGCAGAAGCGCGTCTATAGCGAAGGCAGCGACGTCAAGGAAGGCCAGCTCTTGTTCGAGATCGACCCGGCGCCGTTGCGCGCGGCGTACAACGCCCAGCTCGCCAATCTCGCCTCGGCACAGGCCACCTACACGAACAATCATGTCGCTGCCGAGCGCGCACGCTCTGTCGCTGGCAAGGGCCTGCTGTCGAAGACCGATCTAGACAACGCGCAGGCCGCCGAGCGTACCGCCGCCGCCGCCGTGCAGCAGGCGCAGGCCAATGTCGATAGCGCGAAGATCAGCCTCGGATATACCAGTGTCGTCGCACCGATTTCCGGGCGTTCGGGGCAGCAGCAGGTGACCGAGGGCGCCCTCGTTGGCCAGAGCGAGGCCACGTTGTTGACCACCGTTGAGCAGATCGATCCGATCTACGTGAACTTCAGCCAGGCGGTCGGCGATATCGATGCGCTGCGCCGCGCGGGGGCGAATGGCAGCGTGCGCCTGGCCGAAGCGAACAAGGCCAAGGTCGATATGCTGCGCGCTGATGGCACCCCCACGGGCGTGGGTGGCACGCTCGATTTTTCCGACACTGCTGTCGACGCTTCCACCGGCGCGGTCAGCCTGCGCGCCACGGTGCCGAATCCCGATCACGCACTGTTGCCCGGCCAATATGTCAACGTGCGACTGACCTTGGGCGATCTCGCGCACGCATGGCTGGTCTCGCAGCTTGCCGTGCAGCGCGATGTGAATGGCGCTTACGTTCTGGTCGTCGGTGCCGACGGCAAGGTCGCACAGAAGCGCATCAAGGCGGAAAACCTGCGCGGTGATAGCTGGATCGTCACCGATGGCCTCGCCGACGGCGACCAGATCATCGTCTCCGGCGTGCAAAAAGTGCGGCCGGGTGCGGCGGCCAAGGCCACGCCTTGGCAACCGGCGGCGCCCGGCGGCGCACCGGCAGCGGCTGCCGGCAAGCACTAATCGCGCGGATTCCTCAGGAAGCAATCATGTCCAGTTTTTTCATCGACCGCCCGATTTTCGCCTGGGTCATCGCGATCCTGATCACGCTTGGCGGCGTCATCGCCATCACCACCCTCGGCATCGAGTCGTATCCGTCCATCGCACCGCCGCAGGTCGCGATCAGTGCGACCTACCAGGGTGCCGATGCCGAAACCGTGGAAAAAGCCGTGACTCAGGTAATCGAGCAACAGCTGACCGGCATCGATCATCTGATGTATTTCAGCTCGACCTCGAGCGCGAACGGCACGGCGGGAATCACGCTGACCTTCGAGCCCGGTACCAACGTCGATATCGCTCAGGTGCAGACGCAGAACAAGGTGTCCCTGGCGCAGCCGCGCCTGCCGACCGAGGTTACCCAGCAGGGCGTCACGGTGGCCAAGGCGAATCCGGACTTCCTCATGTTCTTCATGCTCAAGTCCGAAGACGGCAGCATGAATTCCTATCAGTTGAACAATCTTTTGTCCGCGAGCGTGATCGACCAGATCGCGCGCATTCCCGGCGTCGGCAACACCTTCCAGATCGGTTCCGAGTACGCCATGCGTATCTGGCTCGACGCCGACAAGCTGCACGGTTACGGCTTATCGGCCGCGCAAGCCTTGGACGCGGTGCGTGCGCAGAATGTGCAGGTCGCAGCCGGTTCGCTCGGCGCGGAACCGGCGAACAAAGGTAATGGCTTCACGGCGACGGTGACCGCCGAGGGCCGCTTCACCACGCCCGCGCAGTTCGAGAACATCATCCTGCGCACCAATAGCGACGGCACCTCGGTGCGTTTGAAGGACGTCGCACGCGTCGAACTTGGACCGTTCCGCTACGGCCTGCGCGTGGTCTACAACGGCCAGGGTGTGGCCGGTCTCGGCGTGCAGCTGGTCAGCGGCGCCAATGCGTTGACCGTGGCGAACGACGTCAAGGCGAAACTCGCCGAACTGCAGCCGAGCTTTCCGCCGGGGGTGACCTGGTCGATACCCTACGACACTACGCAGTTCATCAAGATCTCGATTGAAGAGGTGGTCAAGACGCTCGCCGAAGCGATCGTGCTCGTGTTCCTCGTCATGCTGATGTTCCTGCAGAATTTCCGTGCCACGATCATTGCGACGCTGGTGATCCCGGTTGCCTTGATGGGCGGCTTTCTGTCGATGAAAGCGGTCGGCTTCACGATCAACCAGTTGTCGCTGTTCGGCATGGTGCTGGCGATCGGTATCGTCGTCGACGATGCGATCGTGGTGATCGAGAACGTCGAGCGCATCATGACCGAGGAAGGGCTTTCGCCCAAGGACGCGACGCGCAAGGCGATGACGCAGATCTCCGGTGCCGTGGTCGCGATCGCGGTCGTGCTGATGGCCGTGTTCATCCCGAGTGCGATGCAGTCCGGATCTGTCGGCGCGATCTACCGTCAATTCGCATTGACCGTCGCGCTGTCGACCGCCTTCTCCGCGTTTCTCGCCCTCGTGTTCACCCCGGCGCTGTGCGCGACCATCATCAAACCGGTGCACGCGCAGGACAAGAACGCGCTATTCCGCGGGTTCAATCGCGCCTTCGACTGGACACGCAACACCTACACCGGCCATATCACCGGTGCAATTCGCAGCTTGTGGCTGTGGATGGGCATATTTGCGGTGGTCGTCGTGCTCTTCGTGTTCATGTTTCGATTCCTGCCGTCGAGCTTCGTCCCCGACGAGGATCAGGGCTACGCGCTGGCGATCGTGTCGCTACCGGCCGGGGCAAGCATTGAGCGCACGAATACGGTGATGGACGAGGTCCAGGCGATCATTCGCAAGAGTCCCGAGGTCGAAGGCGTGTTCGCAATCTCCGGGTTCAGTTTCGTCGGCAACGCAGAAAACGTCGGCATGGCCTTCGTGCGCCTGAAACCCTGGAGTGAGCGCACGCATACCGCGCAGGAACTGATCCGGCAATTCCAGGGCCAGCTGTTCATGGGGGTCAAGGATGCGATGGCCTTCGTCATCAACCTGCCGACGATCCGTGGCCTGGGTCAGTTCGGCGGTTTCGACATGTATCTGCAGGACCGTGCCGGCGCCGGTCACGCCGCGCTGATCAATGCGCAGAACATCCTGCTCGGCAAGGCTGCGCAGGCAGCCGATACGCTCACCGGCGTGCGGCCGAACGGCCTGCCCGACACGCCGCAGCTTTCGCTCAAGGTCGATCGCGTGCAGGCGCAGTCGATGGGTCTTTCGCTTTCGGACGTCTATACGGCCATTCGGCTGATGCTCGCGCCGGTCTACGTCAACGATTTCGTGTTCGGCGGTCGCGTGCTGCGCGTGAACATGCAGGCCGATGCGCCGTTTCGCACCGCGACCGACGCGCTCAGCCACTTCTATGTGCCGAGCAGCAAAACCGCCAGTACGACATCGAGCGGCGGTTCCGCGACGAGTACGCCGGCGATGATTCCGATCTCCAACGTCGTGCACACCGACTGGAGCATCGGCTCGCCGAGCCTGGTGCGCTACAACGGCTACGAGGCTATCGAAATCGTCGGCAGCCAGGCGCCGGGCAAGAGCTCGGGCGAGGCGATGACGGCGATCTCCGGCATCGTCAAGAACGATCTGCCGCAGGGTTACGGTTTCGACTGGGCCGGCCAATCGCTGCAGGAAATCATCTCCGGCAACCAGGCGCCGATGCTGTATACCCTGTCGATCCTGGTGGTGTTCCTGTGCCTAGCCGCACTTTACGAAAGCTGGTCGATTCCGATCGCCGTGCTGCTGGTCGTGCCGCTCGGCATCACCGGCGCCCTGGTTGCGACTTGGGCTCGCGGCTTGTCCAACGACGTCTATTTCAAGATCGGCATCCTCACGATCATCGGTCTGGCGGCGAAGAACGCGATCCTGATCGTCGAGTTCTGCGTCAGCGAGCAACGCGCCGGACGCAAGCTCGGCGCGGCGGTGATCGACGCCGCGCGATTGCGACTGCGGCCGATCCTGATGACCTCGTTCGCGTTCATTCTCGGCGTGATGCCGCTGGCCATTTCGACTGGCGCGGGCGCCAATGCACGTCACGCGATCGGCACCGGTGTGATCGGCGGCATGCTGTTCGCGACCTTCCTCGGCGTGCTGTTCATTCCGATCTTCTATGTCGTCGTGCGCCGCCTGCTCGGCGACAAGCTTGAGCCGCCCGAGGAAACCGACGCGGTGATTGCAGCGACGCATCCGCACGACTAAGTATGGGTGTGAGGAATAAAAACGACCCGGAATTACGGGTCGTTTTTATTTACGGGCACGAGTTTTGCGTGGCGAGTTATGATGCTCGACGACAATTTGATCCGTCGACTTGATCAGGGTCCAAGCACGAACATGGCAACCGCCAGGCAAGCCAAACTGACCGATCGGCAGTTTGCGCGCATCGCGCGCGCGCTGGCCGAACCGCGCCGCTATCAAATCCTCAAGCAGATCGGCGCCTGCGACCAATCCACGCCTTGCAGCGCATTGCAGAAAACCCACGAAGTTAGTGCCGCAACGCTGTCGCATCACCTCAAGGAGCTCGAGACCGCGGGTTTGATCGAGATCGTGCGCGAGGGCAAGTTCGCCAATCTGATCCTGCAACGCGACGTATTGCGCGCCTACCTCGAGCGGCTCGCGAAAATTTAGCCCATCGACACCCTTGAAAACCCTGCTGCCGCGCATATTCTTTGTTTGACAGTTAGATAATCATCTAATTGATATTCAACCAGAGGATAAGCATATGAGCAAGTTGCATGGCAAGGTGGCGGTAGTCACGGGCGCCTCGAAGGGCATCGGCGCGGGCATCGCCAAGAGTCTCGCCGCGCAGGGCGCGTCGGTCGTGGTGAATTATGCTTCCAGCAAGGAAGGCGCCGATCGCGTGGTCGCCGAGATCACCAGCGAGGGCGGCAAGGCGATCGCCGTGCACGGCGATGTATCCAAGGCGACGGACGTGCAGAAAATATTTGCGGCGACCAAGAAAGCCTATGGCAAGGTGGATGTGCTCGTGAACAACGCGGGCGTCTACCAGTTCGCCCCGCTCGAAGCGGTCACCGAAGACGAATTCCACCGCCAGTTCAACACCAATGTGCTGGGTCTGATCCTGACCACCCAGGAAGCGGTGAAGCACTTCCCGGCCGAGGGCGGCAGCGTGGTCAACATCAGTTCGGTGGTGAGCCGGATCGCGCCGCCGCAATCGGTGGTCTACACCGCAACCAAGGGCGCGGTGGACGCGGCGACCCACGTGCTGGCGAAGGAATTGGCGCCGCGCAAGATTCGCGTCAATTCAATCAACCCGGGCGGCGTGGAAACCGAAGGCACGCATACCGCGGGCATCATCGGCAGCGATTTCGAAAAGCAGATGGTCGCGCAGACTCCGCTCGGCCGCCTCGGCCAACCCGGAGACATCGCATCGATCGCCGTGTTCCTTGCTTCCGCGGACTCCGGCTGGATGACCGGCGAAACTCTGCTGGCCTCCGGCGGGATGCGCTGAGTCGGCGACTAGTGTCAAAATCGGCTTTCGATTGCGCATCGAAAGCCGATGAATCTTTTTCCGATCTTTGCAGATCTCGCTGGTCGCGCCGTGCTGATCGTCGGCGGCGGCAGCGTGGCCGAACGCAAGGCAGCGCTGCTGCTCGCCGCTGAGGCGAGTATTGATGTCGTTGCGCAGGACCTGACGCCGACGCTGGCCGAATGGGCCGGGAAGGGCCGCGTGCGCCATCTCGCCCGGCAATTTTCCGCCGAGCAGCTCGACAATCGTTGGTTGGCGATCGCCGCGACCGACGATCCCGCGCTGAATGCTCTGGTCGCGACGGTGGCCAAGACGCGCCACATCTTCGTCAATGTGGTCGACGATGCCGCATTGTCGACGTTTCATGTTCCGGCAATCGTCGATCGCTCGCCGCTGGTCATTGCGATTTCCTCGGGTGGCGCCGCGCCGATGCTCGCGCGCCTCGCGCGCGAACGCATCGAAACCTTGTTCGATCAATCCTGGGGTGCGCTGGCCGATTTGCTCGCGCACACACGTGAGCGCATTCGCGCGCGCTACGCGCAAGTCGAACCGCGTCGGCGTTTCTACGAGCGCATATTGCGCGGTTCCGTCGCCGAACTCGTGCGCGCGCAGCGGCCGAAGGAAGCGCAGTCGGCACTGCAGCAGATGCTCGACGATGCGGCTATAGAGGCGCAGTCGCCCAGCCCTCAGCCTTCAGCCCTCCGCCCTGCGACAGGCTCGGTTGTGCTGGTCGGCGCAGGTCCGGGCGATCCGGGCCTGTTGACCCTGCACGCGTTGCGTGCGCTCAACGAGGCCGATGTGATCCTTCACGACCGTCTGGTCAGCGATGCCGTACTCGACCTTGCGCGCCGCGATGCCGTGCGCATCGATGTCGGCAAGATCGTCGGCAAGCATCACACCCCACAGGCGGGAATCAACGCGTTGATGGTCGACCATGCGCGTGCGGGCAAGCGTGTCGTGCGTATCAAGGGCGGCGATCCCTTCATCTTTGGTCGCGGCGGCGAGGAGATCGAGTTCCTGCGCGCGCACGGCATCGCTTATTCGGTCGTGCCCGGCATCACTGCGGCGATCGCCTGCGCGGCCTACGCTGGCATTCCGCTCACCCATCGCGATCATGCGCAGGTGGTGCGCTTCGCCACTGCGCATCGCAGACGCAGCGAGGGCGAGTCCGATGCGCTGACCGCCGGTGGCGAGACGCTCGCGATCTACATGGGCGTGGCCGAGTTCGCCAATGTGCGCGATCGTCTCTACGACGAGGGCGTGTCTGCGGGAACGCCGTTCGCGATCATCGAGAACGGCACGCGGCCCGAGCAACGCGTCTTGGTCGGCACGCTCGCCGAACTGGTCGAATGCGCCAGCGCCTATCAGGTCCAGGCGCCGGCGCTGCTCGTGGTCGGCGACGTCGCGGAGTTGGCAGCCACGCAGCACTGGTTCGGCGCGTGCCCGCTTCAATCAGATAACCCGGTAGCGCGAAGCGCGACGATCACTCCCCCTCTCCCACTTGCGGGAGAGGGAAAGGGCTGAGCGTTCGGTGTGGCCGAACGCTTAATTTCTACGCCTTGGCCCTATCCTGCTAGGCTATGCGTTCTTTTGAAGAACCTAAGAACACACGGGAGAAACCATGTCCGAGCCAACCTTCACCGCGCCCGCCAGCGGCGCAAAAATCGGCATCGCCAACGGCCGCCTCAATGTGCCGGACAATCCGATCATTCCATTCATCGAAGGCGACGGCACCGGCGCCGACATCTGGCGCGCATCGGTACGCGTGCTCGATGCCGCAGTCGCGAAAGCCTATGGCGGCAAGCGCAAGATCCACTGGCTCGAAGTGTTTGCCGGCGAAAAATCCAATAACCAGTTCGGTACCTGGTTGCCGGAATCCACCGTGCAGGCCTGCCGCGATTATCTGGTCTCGATCAAGGGTCCGCTGACCACGCCGATCGGCGGCGGCATCCGTTCGCTCAACGTCGCGCTGCGCCAGATGCTCGACTTGTACGTATGCCTGCGTCCGGTGCGCTGGTTCAAGGGCGTGCCCTCGCCGGTGAAGACACCGGAAAAGGTCGACATGGTGATCTTTCGTGAGAACACCGAGGACATCTACGCCGGCATCGAGTACGCATCCGGCAGCGAAGCGGCGCAGAAGCTGCTCGACTTCATCGCGCAGAACGATCCGAAAGCGTTCGACAAGATCCGCTTCGGCACCAAGGCCAAGGCCGAGGGCTGGCAGAAGCAGCTCGAAGGCATCGGCATGCCGCACCGCGAAGTCGGCGTGGAAGTCGGCATCGGCATCAAGCCGGTCAGCCATCTCGGCACCGAGCGTCTCGTGCACAGCGCGATCAGCTACGCCATCAAGAACAAGCGCAAGTCGCTGACCCTGGTGCACAAGGGCAATATCATGAAGTTCACCGAAGGCGCGTTCCGCAACTGGGGTTACGAAGTCGCCGAGAAATTCTTCCCCGCACAGACCTACACCTGGGAAACCTGGGAAAAGACCAAGGCCGCCAAGGGCGAGGCCGAAGCGAACGCGGAACAAAAGGCCGCACTCGCCGCGGGCAAGGTGCTGATCAAGGATGCGATCGCCGATATCACGCTGCAGCAGGTGCTGACACGCCCGGACGAGTTCGATGTAATCGCAACGCTCAATCTCAACGGCGATTACCTGTCCGATGCGCTCGCCGCGCAGGTCGGCGGCATCGGCATCGCGCCCGGCGGCAATATCAACTATCTCACTGGCCACGCCGTGTTCGAGGCGACCCACGGCACCGCGCCGAAGTACGCCGGGCTCGACAAGGTCAATCCGGGTTCGGTGATCCTGTCCGGCGAGATGATGCTGCGCTACATGGGCTGGACAGAAGCCGCCGATGCGATCATCAGCGCGATGGACAAGGCGATCGCCAACAAGCGCGTGACTTACGATTTCGCGCGTCTGATGGACGGTGCGATTGAAGTGAAGTGTTCCGAGTTCGGCGACGAGCTGATTAAGAACCTTTAAGCGGATTCGCAAACGCCTCGGTGGATCAGTGCAAGTTGGTCCACTTGAGGGCGCAAGCCAACCCCGGCGGCGAATGCCATCGGGCATGATGGCGAGAAGCAGCGCTTGCGGGAAAGCTGCCCGCGCCACTGGATTCCTGTGCCGATGCATATCCTCATTTCCTGTATCGGCAGCGCCGGCGACGTATACCCGTTTCTGGCGATTGGCAAGGCGCTGCAGGAGCGAGGTCATCGGGTTGAGTTGTTGAGTTCGCCCTATTTTCGCGAACGCATCCAGGCTGCCGGCCTCGCATTCGTGCCGATCGGAACGCTCGAAGACTACGAGCAGGCGGTGGCCGATCCCGATCTCTGGCATCCACGTCGCGGTTTGGCCCTGATCTGGAAGTCGATACAGCGCAACCTGCGCAACGGGCACCAGCAACTGCTGGAGCGGCTGCGCCCCGACACGCTGCTGGTCGGCAGTACCCTGGCATGGAACAGCCGGCTCGTGCAGGAAAAGTCGGGCTTGCCTGGGGTGACGGTGCATCTTTCGCCGAGTTGCCTGCTCTCCGCATACGACCCCGCGGTATTGCCGGGGATGGCGGTGCTGCGCTACCTGCCGGTCTGGCTGGTGCGCGCGGTGCTGCGCTTCGCGGAACGAGCCATAGTCGATTCGATAGTCACGCCGGGCTTGAACGAATTTCGCGCCGAACTGGGCTTGCCCGCGGTACGGCGCGTGATGAGCGAATGGCAGAATTCCCCGGACGGCGTAATTTGCGCGTTCCCAAGTTGGTTCGCGGCCACGCAGCCCGACTGGCCGGCCAACAGCATCACGACCGATTTCCCGCGCTGGAATGCGGGTGCGAATGACGATCTCGCCCCGGCGCTGCTGGATTTTCTGCAATCCGGTCCTGCGCCGGTCGGCATCACCCCGGGCTCGGCGATGGCGCACGGTCGGGCGCTGTTCGAACGCGCACTGGCGGCGTGCCAAGCCTTGAATCTCCGCGCGGTCGTGATAACGCCTTTTCGGGACCAGTTGCCGGCCGAACTTCCCGACTTCGCCCACCATGCGAGCTACGCACCTTTCGACTTGCTGCTGCCGCGCCTGCGTGCCTTTGTGCATCACGGCGGCATCGGCACGTCAGCGCAATGCCTCGCCGCCGGATTGCCGCAATTGGTCGTCCCGTTCGCGCACGATCAATTCGACAACGCCGCGCGACTGCAAAAGCTCGGCGTCGCCGACAGCGTCGCCCCGACGGCGAGCGTCGGTGCCTGGATTCGTGCCCTGCGCAAATTGCTGGACGACAGGAGCAAGGCTGATGCTTGCCGATACTGGGCGGCTAAGAGCAGCGACGCGCCATTCGCGGCAGTGCGCATCGCCGAGCAGATCGAATCCCTGCGGCCGGCGCCGGCGAAGGCCGCTGGTTGACCGCGATCGAAGGCTGCACCGCCGCATGCTGGATCGACAGCACGACGACGTCAGGCTATCTTCCCGGCCATCGATGAACACACCGATCTGCGGACGAGTTCGATGAAATCCCTGGCAGGACTCCTCGTTTCCCTTTGCCTGATCTTGCTGGCGCAGAACGCTTCGGCGCAGGGACAAGCGGCCTTGAACCTCGCTACCTACAATCTGCGCCTGAACGTCGACTCGGACGGCGCCAATGCCTGGCCGAAGCGCAAGGAGATGGTCAAGGGTCTGGTCCGCTATCACGAGTTCGATATCTTCGCCACGCAGGAAGGGCTGATCGATCAGATCAACGATCTGGCGCAGATGCAGGAATACGCCTTCGTCGGTGCCGGTCGCGACGATGGCGTTCACGGCGGCGAGCATTCGGCGATTTTCTACCGCAGGGATCGTTTCGCCCTGCTCCAATCCGGCAACTACTGGTTGAGCGAAACCCCGGACAAACCGTCGCTGGGCTGGGATGCGACCTGCTGCAAGCGAATCGCCTCGTGGGCCAGATTTCGTGACCGCGCCACGAAGAAGGAATTTTTCTTTTTCTCCGTGCACTTCGATCATCAAGGGATGATCGCGCGCCGCGAATCGGGCAAGCTCATGGTGCGCAAGATTCGCGAAATCGCCGGCAGCGTGCCAGTCGTCTGCGCAGGCGATTTCAACTCGACTCCGGACACCGAGCAGATCCACACCATGCAAACCCTGCTGCGCGATTCGCGCCAGATCAGCGCCACGCCGCCGTACGGCCCGCTCGGCACCTTCAACGACTTCAAGCTCGATGGCCAGAACAACGAGTTGATCGACTATATTTTCGTCAGCGCGCAGTTCAAGGTATGGAAATATGCGGTGCTGACCGACTCCAGGGACGGGCGCAATCCATCCGATCACTATCCCGTGGTGGTCAAAGCCGAGCTCCAGTGAAGCACGAGATGCACATGTTTTCCGTATCGCAAGGTTGCCGATGAAGGTCTCCGACTCCGGCGACGTTATGTCCGCCATCGCGGTCGCGGCGGACGATGGCATGGCTCTGGCCGAAGCGGCCGCGCTCGATATCCGCAACGGCTTCGCCCAGTACAACGCGCGCTTTCGCGCGGTCACCCAGCGCGCCAAGCTGCGCTTCGAGACGCGCGATTTCGCCTCCGCGCGCATGGATGCGGTCGAGCGCATCGATCTTTACGACATCTGCGTACGCGCCACGACGCAGCGGCTCGAGACGCTGTTGCGCGAGCGCGTGCGCGATCACGCGCTGTGGCAGCAGATCCGCCGCAGCTTTGCCGAACTGATCGCGCCGCTGCTCGATCAGGAGCTTAACAAGACCTTCTACAACACGCTGACGCGGCGCTTCTTCCGCACGCATGGAGTCGATGCCGGCATCGAATTCGTCGCGCTCGACATCGAGCCGACCGATCGCATCACGCATCCGGTCGCGCGCCACAGTTACGCGGTGTGGGGACATCTGCCGCGCATCTGTCAGCGCATCCTCGGCGACTATTCCTTCGCCGTGCCGTATGCGCACATGGGCCTGTGCGCGCTGCGCATCGCCGAAGCGCTGACGCAGCGGCTCGCCGACTGGGGTGCGGATGCGGGCGGGGCCAATCCGGTGCGCGCGATCGAGCTGCTCGAAACCGTGTTCTACCGCGAGCGCCGCGCCTATCTGGTCGGGCGCATCTTCGGCGTCGACCGCACCGCGCCGCTGGTGATTGCGCTGGTCAACGAGGACGCAGGCTTGCGTGTCGATGCGGTGCTTAGCGAACGCGCGCACGTGGCTCAGGTGTTCGGCTATACGCGCAGCTATTTCCAGGCCGATCTTGCCACGGTCGGCGACGCGATCGTGTTCCTGCGCACCCTGCTGCCGTACAAGCCGATCGACGAGTTGTACACCGTGCTCGGTCGCGCCAAGCAGGGCAAGACCGAGCGCTACCGGCATTTCTTCCGCCATCTTGGCGCCAACCGCGAGGAGCGATTCGTCCACGCCGACGGCGAACCCGGC
>JAYTQX010000204.1:0-4073 GCA_043746455.1 Pseudomonadota bacterium | reverse complement strand
CGAAGTCGACCGCTATATTTCCTGGCCCGGGCAGGCGTTGTCGTACAAGCTTGGCGAGATCAAGATTCTCGAACTGCGCGCGCGCGCCGAGAAGGAACTTGGCACCAAGTTCGATATCCGTGCGTTCCACGAAGCGGTGCTTGAGATCGGCTCGGTGCCGTTGCCGGTGCTGGAACAGCATATCGACGCGTTCATCGCGGCGGCGAAGGCGAAATGATGGTTCGCCGCGAGAGTTTGCGGCGGACAACCATCATCGACGTCTACATGCGCTTGCGCATCTGACGGAGCGGATCAAGCGTGCAGTGCGGACTCGGCGACAAGGACCCCGTCCGCATCCGCATACAGCCACGCACCCGGCCGGAAACGCACACCTGCGAATTCGACCGCACGCTCGGCCTGCCCGCTGTGCAGACCTTTCTCGCTCTTGCGCGGATGCACGGCCAGCGCCTTGATCCCGAGCGCCTGCACCGCAAGTTCCGCCGAATCGCGCACGCAGCCGTAAACGATGATGCCAGCCCAACCGTTTTTCAGCGCGAGTTCCGCGAGCATGCCGCCGACCAGCGCGCAGCGCCGCGAACCGCCGCCATCGACCACCAGCACGCGTCCGTTGCCCGGCGTTTCCAAGGTCGCGCGTACCAGCGTGTTGTCTTCGAATACCTTGACCGTCGCGATAGCACCGTGAAACGCGCGCTTGTCGCCGAAGTCGGCGAAGACCGGATCGCAGACTTGCGCTTCCGGGTGGGCGTCGCTTAGGTCGGTGGTGGCGAGGGACATTGTGGTTGATTCGCGCTGGCTTCTACCTCAATAGGGCCGTCAGGTTCCGTTCCTAGACATCCCCATCCTTCGCCCAGCCCTCGCCGGTTCCGCGGTGGTATACAAAATCACTTTGCTGCAGCGTGCCGGCCGGAATCGATTCCTGTGATGCAAGTTCGGCATATAGCGCAGTGAAATCCGGCCGCGTCGCGTTCATCAACTGCTCGAAACTGTCGATGACGAAATAGGTTTTCTGATAGCTGTCGATGCGGTAGCGCGTGCGCATGATGCGCGGCATGTCGAAGCCGATGCGGTTCGGTGCGGGCGATTCGAGGCAATGGATCGACTCGCCCTTGGATGAGACGATGCCCGATCCGTAGATGCGCAAGCCGTCATCTTGTTTGATGAGACCGAACTCGACCGTGTACCAGTACAGCCGCGTCAGATTGACCAGCGCCTCGGCGCCGAGGCCGTGCGCCTTCACGCCGCCCGCGCCGTAGGCCTGTATATAGTCGCCGAACAGCGGATTGAGCAGCAACGGCACATGGCCGAAAAGGTCGTGGAACAGATCGGGCTCGCTGATGTAGTCGATCTGTTCGGGCCGGCGGATCCACCAGGTCACCGGAAAACGGCGGTTGGCCAGGTGATCGAAAAACGTGAGTTCGGGGAGCAGACCTTCGACGCCGATCAGTTCCCAGCCTGTGACCTTTTTCAGCACGCGATTCAGATCGTCGAATTTCGGGATCGCATCGGGTGTCATGCCGAAGCGCTGCTGGTTGTCGATGAACTCGCGGCAGGCGCGGCCGAGAAGCACTTCGCGCTGGCGCTTGAACAGCGTAGCCCAGGTCGCGTGGTCGGCGGCGGTGTAGCCCGCCCACGGTTGCTCGACGACGGCCGTGGTGTAGACGGGCACGCTGCCCTTGTCGGTTTGCTGGTGTTCGACCCGGCGGGGTTGCACGTTCATGACCGGACTCGCGTTTGGCGACGATAGGCGATTTTAGCACCTGGGTCGAAGGCTAGCGCCTGAAAACGCGTCAAGTCTCGCCTCCTGCGACGTCGCCCCGTATGCTCGCGGGGATGTTCGATCTGTATTCCAGCAACGACGCGGAAGCATTGCTGACCCAGCTCGCCGCACGCATTGGCGCGCGCACGCGCGCCGAGGACTTGCTTGCGCCGGAAATCGTGCTGGTGCCGCAGTTCGGTCTGCGCCGCTGGCTCGAAATCCGTCTCGCCGAACGCTGCGGCATCGTCGCCAACGTCGATTTCTACGCGCCGGCCGAGTATGCGTGGCGTCTGCTGCGCGCGGCCAATCCGCAGCTGCCGGAGACTTCACTGTTCGAACGCAACGTGCTGCACTGGCGCATCTTCGCGCAACTCGGCGAACTCGCAGGCGAGCGACGCTTCGCCGCGCTCGATGCTGCGCTCGGCGAGGGCGATCAGGCCACACGCCTGCGCCTCGCCGGCGATCTCGCGCATTGGTTCGAACGCTACCTCGCGTATCGCAGTGACCTGCTTGAACGCTGGGAGCGCGGCGCCGAAAAAGACGAATGGCAGGCCGAACTGTGGCGGCGGCTGACCCGCGGCAGCGGCGAGGCACATCGCGCACGCCTGCTCGCCGACTACGTGCAGCGCTATGGCGGTCAGCAGCGCAGCTTCACGCCGCCGGGTGTCCCGGTGCGGATCAGCGCGTTCGCCTGCACCAATGTCTCGCCGGACTTGCTGCGCTTCTACGGCGTCGTCGCCCAGCATTGCGAATTCGATTTCCTGATGCCCAACCCCTGCCGCGAATACTGGGGCGATGTGCGCAGCGAGCGAGCGCGGCTGCGCGACAAAACCGCTTCGGTGCTCGACGCCGCCGACAATCCCCTGCTTGCCGCTTGCGGCGGTGCGGGTCGCGATTTCATCGAGCTGCTGTATTCCTACGAGTCCGTGCAGCCGCGCTTCGAGGCGGACAGCGAGCTGTCGCGCGAGATTCAGCGCGATAGCTTGCTGCATCGGCTGCAGGCCGATGTGCTCGATCGCCTTGCCCCCGCGCTTGATGCACGCACGGATGCCGATGGCCGTTCGCTGCAATTCCATATCTGCCATTCGAAATTGCGCGAAGTGCAGGTGCTGCACGATCGTCTGCTCGATCTGTTTGACAGCAGTGACGTGCTGACTCCGCGCGATGTCGCGGTCATGGCGCCAGATGTCTCCGCCTACGCACCGTATATCGAAGCCGTGTTCGGCAGTGTCGCGCGCGAGGACAGACGCTATCTGCCGTACACGTTGTCCGATGCCTCGCCGCGCGACGCGCATCCACTGACCGCGTTTGCGCTGCGCCTGGCCGCTTTGCCGCTGTCGCGCCTGGGGCTGAGCGAGGTGATCGAGCTGCTCGGGGTGCCCGCGGTGCTGCGCAAGTTCGATCTCGATCGCGCCGAGCTGGATCGGCTTGAAACCTGGTTGCGCGATGCCGGCGTGCGTTGGGGACTCGACGAAAACCAGCACGCGGCGGTCGGCGCGGGGTGCTTTCGCGAATTCAGCTGGGCGTTCGGCATCGAGCGCCTGTTGCTTGGCTATGCGAGCGGGGAGGACGACGTGGCGATCGCCGGCATCGCGCCGCGCGCCGACGTCGAGGGGAATTCGGCGCGCACGCTCGGCGCACTGCTGTCCGCGCTGGACGTGCTGCAAACCCTGCTGCGCGCGCAGAGCGCCGCACACACGCCGCGCCAATGGCAACAAATATACAATGCCGCATTCGATCACCTGCTTGACATAGACCCGGACGATCGCGGCGCGGTGCGCGCTCTGGGAGCACTGCGTGCGGCGCTTGCCGGTCTCGCCCAAGACGCCGCGGCCGCGGCTTGCGACGATGCACTGGACTGGCGCTGCGTGCGCGATTTTCTGACCGCGCGCCTGGGCGAGCCCGAGCGCAGCCATCGATTCTTCAGCGGCGGCATCAGCATCTGCGGCATGCTGCCGCTGCGCGCGGTGCCGTTCCGCGTGATCTGCCTGATCGGCATGAACGAGGACGCGTTTCCACGTTGCGAGCGCCTCGCCGCACTCGACCGCATGACGGCCGACGGGTCGCGCCGGCGCGGCGACCGCGCCAATCGCGACGACGACCGCTACCTCTTCCTGCAATTGCTGTGCGCGACGCGCGATGTGTTTTATCTGAGCTGGATCGGCGAGGAACAACGCGACGGGTCGGCGCGCGAGCCCTCGGCCGTCGTCGCCGAACTGCTGGATATCGTGGCAACACAATATTGTCCCGACGCAGCGACGGCGCGCAGGGCGCTCGTCACGAAACATCCGTTGCAGGCGTTTTCGCCGCGCAATTT
>JAYTQX010000203.1:0-4244 GCA_043746455.1 Pseudomonadota bacterium | reverse complement strand
GGCAACGGGCGTTGCGCCGGCGCCGGCCGGCAGCGACGAGGCGGACGAATGCCTGATCGTCTCGCTCGACCGCTACGGCGATTTCTCGACCTACACCCTGCGCCTGGTCGAGGTCGTGCGGAACGACGACGGCTCGGCGCGCGAGCAACCGCTGTCGGGTTTCGACTCGCGCTACGTCCGGCTCGATTTCAATTTCAAGATCGATTGCCCGAGCGATTTCGATTGTGCCGTGGCGCCGATCTGTCCGCCGCAAGCGACCACTACGCCAGACATCAACTACCTCGCCAAGGACTACGAGAGTTTCCGCCAGCTGATGTTCGACCGTCTCGCGGTGACCATGCCGGACTGGCGCGAGCGGCATGTGCCGGATATCGGCGTGACCCTGGTCGAACTGCTCGCCTATGTCGCCGACCAGCTGAGCTATTACCAGGATGCGGTAGCGGCCGAAGCCTATCTGGACACGGCACGTACACGCATATCGGTGCGCCGCCATGCGCGGCTCGTCGATTACCACCTGCACGAAGGCTGCAATGCGCGCGCGTGGCTGACGATTGGCTGCAGCTCGAACGCCACACTTACCGGCGGCAGCTACTATTTCGTCACTCGCGAACCGCAATTGCAAAGCATCGCGCGTGGTCGGATGTTGCTGGACTCCGATCTCGAACCGATACCGGCGAATCTGTACGAAGTATTCGAGCCAACCGTACGTACCGACATTTACCTATACCCGGAACGCAGCACGATCCATTTTTATACCTGGGGCGACGAGGAATGTTGTCTGGTCAAGGGCGCGACCTGTGCGACCCTGATCGATCCGGCGCCGCAGCCGGGTACCGACCAAGGCGCGGCAAGTATACAAAGCAAGATTTCCGCGACGGCCGATGGCTCCGAAGGCAAGACATCGAAAGCAACGGCTTCCGCTTCATCGCAAGACACGCAAAATCCTCCACTCGCGCCCGGCGATGTGCTGATCTTCGAGGAAGTGCTCGGGCCGACAACAGGCAATCCTGCCGATGCCGATCCGGTGCATCGCTGCGCGGTGCGCCTGACCAAGGCGACGTATACGACCGATCCGTTGTTCGGTCAGGCAATTGTCGATATCGAATGGGCGCAGGCCGATGCACTACCGTTCGCGCTGTGTCTTTCCGCGCGCCTGCCGGCGCCCGATTGCCGGCGCATCGGCGATATCAGCGTCGCGCACGGCAATGCGATCCTCGTCGACCACGGCGCCTGCGTGAACGACGACCCGTGCGGCGTGGTTGGCTCCGCGGGTGGCGATGGCTGCTGTGGCTGCGACGGCGTGGTGCCCGACAGCGTGGAGCGGCCGGCAAAGTTCACCCAGACCTTGCGCCATGGACCATTGATTTATCGCGAACCGCCGCCGCAGGGCGGGCCTGCATCGGCTGCATTGACACAGGACCCGCGTCAGGCTTTGGCGCAGCTCAAGGTCGAAGAGATGCCGGCCGGTGCCGGATCGGGGAGCGTGGCATGGAGCGTGCGCGGCGATCTGCTCGCCAGCGGCAGCGACGATCGCGACGTGGTCGCGGAAGTCGACGATCAGGGCCTCGGTCACCTGCGCTTCGGCGACGGCCGTCTGGGTCGCCAACCCGATGCGGGATCGTGCTTCGGCACGCATTACCGCGTCGGCGTCGAAGTCGCTGGCAACGTGCCGCCCGAAGCGATCGCCTATATCGTGTTCCGCAATGCGCCGGTCGACGGCGCGAATCTGCTGCCGCGCAATCCCATGCCTGCGCAAGGCGGTATTGCGCCCGAAACGCTGGCCGAGGCCAAGCTCGCCGCGCCGCGCGCGTTTCGCAGCAAGCTGTTGCGCGCGATCACCGCGGACGACTACGCACAGCTCGTGCAGAACGATCCGAAATTGCAGCGCGCCAATGCGCGCCTCGCATGGGCGGGGAGCTGGTACGAAGCCGATGTCGCGATCGATCCGCTCGGCGCGGAAGACGCGAGTGCAGCGCTATGTACGGAAGTCGAGTGCGAACTGCAACCGTTCCGCCGCGTCGGTCAGGATCTTGAAGTGCGGCCCGCACGCTACGTGCCGCTCGCGATCACGCTGCAGATCTGCGTGCTGCCGGATTATCTGCGCGGCCATGTAGCAGCAGCGCTGATCGACGTGTTCAGTAACCGGCGTCTTGTCGATGGTTCGCTCGGATTCTTCCATCCCGATCGGCTGAGTTTCGGCGACGACGTGTACGCGTCTGATCTGATCGCGACGGCGCAGCGGATCGAAGGCGTGCAAAGCGTCGAGCTGGTCGCGTTGCGGCGCCAGGCTGCGCCAGCAAGCGTATTTCCACCGGGTGAGCTCCAGCTCGCCTGCTACGAGATTGCCCAGCTGGACAACGATCCGAACTATCCGGAGCACGGCAAGCTCACTCTGAGCATGGGAGGTGGCCGATGAGCTGCGATTGCGGTTGTTGCGCCGGCGCGCGCGCGACGACGCCCATAGCCGAGGAAAACCGTCCCGGTCTGCGCGAAATCCATCATCGTCCGGGCACGTATGCAACGTTTGTCGAAACGATGCATGCGCGTCTGTCGAGTACGGACTTTCCCGAACTCGCGCCGCTGCGTATGCGCGATGCGGCCGATTCGTCGATTGCCTTGTGCGACATCTGGGCGATCGCCGGCGATGTGCTGTCGTTCTATCAGGAGCGCATCGCCAACGAAGGCTATCTGCGCACCGCAACCGAACGCAATTCCTTGCTGCAACTCGGCCGCTTGACCGGTTATGAAATGCGGCCGGGTGTATCGGCCAGCGTATATCTCGCCTATACGATCGATGCGAATGCCGCGTCCGTGAATATTCCTGTCGGTACGCGCGTGCAAAGCGTGCCCGCCACCGGCGAAAAGGCGCAGACCTTCGAAACCGCCGAGCTTTTGTCCGCGCGGCCCGAATGGAGCCAGATCGCGGTGCGCCAGGCGCAGCCGCAGTGGCGCGATCCGCAACCCGCAGTCACGGCATCGGCTGCCTACCGCAAACAATACGACGTGCTGCAGGCCGGTGTGTATCTGCAGGGCACGAACTTGCAACTCAAGGCGAACGATGCGCTGCTGATCGACTACGGCGACGGCACGCAAATGCCGTATCGCGTCGACGGTATCGCCGACGACTCCGCCAACCAGCGCACTCAAGTGTTGCTGCGTGCGTGGAATGTGCCGGCAGCCAAGCCTGCGATCGCACGCAGGGCGGCAGCGGCAGTCGTGCAACGGCTCACGCCATTTGCGGCGATGGTTTCGGATCTCAGCAAGCCGCTGACCCTGCAACCGCGCAATGCGCTGAGCGTGAGCCGCAACGTGGCAACGACGCTGCAAGCAGGCGCCGAAACCTATTCGAGGATGCTGCTGACCCATTTGCCGACGCTCAGGGATACCTTGGCCCCGGCGTTGCGTACGATCAATGCGACCCGATCCGCGCCGACCCAGATCAAGGTCTACACGTTGCGCATCAAGGCGGCAGTGTTCGGAAACAATGCACCGGCCTCGTACTTGGACAGCATCAGCAGTGGCGCCAAAGCCACCGATCCACCGATCATTTCATATGGACAGCTGAGTCTGGATACGGTGGTGGACAAAGAAGGAAATTCATCGACCGAGCTTCCTCTAGATGCGAAATACAATCAGATAAAACCCGGCAGCGACGCCACAGGCCCGAGCTACGTCATCGTCGACCCGGGTATGCAGCCGGGCGGCAGCGTGCTACCTGCGTATGTGCGCAAAGTGCAGGACAACCAGACCACGTCCAAATCGATAGGTGTCACCATCTCCGCGCAAGTCAGCCAACTGACCGTCGATTCCAACTGGCTTCCGGTTCCTGCGCAGGGCGGCGGAGAAATCAATTGGTTCTTCGTATTGCGCAACACGCAAATTTACGCCCAGAGCGAACAGCTCGAACTCGCTCCCGATCCGCTGCTGGATGACGTTGCCGGCGATGCCAGCGCCAACGAACTGGAACTCGACAAATACTACGATGGGCTTACGCCCGGACAGTGGATGATTGCAGGCGGCGAGCGCGCCGATTTCAGCGACCCCGACATTAAGGTCGAAGTCGCCGAACGCGCGATGATCGCGGCCGTGCGCCATGGTCTCACTTCGCTTGGCGACAGCGGCGAGAATCTTCCGGGTGACACACTTCACACGTATGTCAAGCTTGCCGCGCCGCTCGCCTACAGTTACCGCCGCGACACGTTCACGCTCTACGGCAATGTCGTGCGCGCGACGCACGGCGAAAC
>JAYTQX010000202.1:0-3306 GCA_043746455.1 Pseudomonadota bacterium | reverse complement strand
GGCCTGCGCTTCTTCGACCGTGCGGAAATCAAGGACGCGCTCGCGTATCTGCGCCTCGTCGCGAACCGGCATGACGACGCCGCATTCGAGCGCACCGTCAACACGCCGCCACGCGGAATCGGCGAGCGCACGCTCGACACGCTGCGCCAACGCGCACGGCGCGAAGCAAGTTCGCTATGGGACGCGGCGGTTGCGGAAGTGACCCGGGCCGATCTTGGCGGCCGCGCGAAAAACGCGCTGAGCGGGTTCCTCGGATTGATTCGAGAGTTGGCGCTTGATTGTGCGGGACTCCGAGGAGAGCCGGGACTCGGGACTCGGGACTCGGGACTCGGAGATCAAGAGCCCGCATCCGCGCAACACGAAGAATCTGCTGCGGCTCATGAAAGCGCAAATGCGAAGGGGGTCGCGACTGACCTGCTCTCCCCGAGTCCCGAGTCCCGAGTCCCGAGTCCCGTCCCGCTCTCAGAACAAATCGACCACGCGATCCAGCGCAGCGGTCTGCGCGACTTCTACGAAGCGGACTCGCGCGGCAGCGCGGAATCGCGCGTGGAGAATCTCGACGAGCTGGTCAACGTCGCCAGCCGTTTCGAGCGCATACCCGAGGATATCGAAGCGGGTTTCTCCGAGCTGACCGCGTTTCTCGCGCACGCCGCACTCGAAGCCGGCGAAAGCCAGGGCGAGGCCTGGGAAGATTGCGTGCAATTGATGACACTGCATTCGGCCAAGGGGCTGGAATTTCCGCTGGTGTTCCTGGTCGGCCTCGAAGACGGTTTGTTTCCGAGCCAGAAATCGCTCGACGAACCCGGTCGCCTCGAGGAAGAGCGCCGCCTCGCCTATGTCGGCATCACGCGCGCACGCGAAACGCTGGTGTTGTCCTATGCCGAATCGCGCCGTCTGCACGGCGTCGAAAGCTACAACCGCCCCTCACGCTTCCTGCACGAGCTGCCGCGCGAACTGCTGCTCGAAGTGCGCCCGCGCGTGCAGGTTTCGCGTCCGCTGTATGCCAGGCGCTACGCCGCCGCGGAAGACTCCGAAACCCTCACGCTCAAGCTCGGCCAGCGCGTGCGTCATGCGAGCTTCGGCGACGGCGTGGTGATCGACGCCGAAGGCTCGGGCACGCATGCGCGCGTGCAGGTGAACTTCGAGAATGCCGGTGCAAAATGGCTGGTGCTGGCGTACGCGAACCTGAGTTCGATCTAAGCGGCGCAAGGCGCTCGGCAGAGATCAGGCGCAAGGTGGGTAAACCGACAGCTGCCGTCATGCGCACCATCGTCCGTGAGCAACAGCAGACCTTCGCTGTCGTAGTCGAGCCGGCCGGCAGGATACACATTCCCCTGGCGCGCAAACTCCACGAGCGTGCGCCGCGGCCTGCTGTGTTCCGACCCGTGGCCGCGGTCGGTGAATTGACAGAGCACGTTGAAGGGCTTGTTCAGAGCGATCAGCATTTGCGTACGTCGTCATCCCGGCAGGGATTGCCGGGACCCAGACTGCATGGATGCCATCGAAATCGCTGTGGCCAACTTCGCAGCTACCTTCCTTGGATTCGAATGACCTTGCCTCTTATTTCGCCGGCTTGACGAACTTCAGCGTCATCCGATCCGATTCGCCGATCGCCAGATATTTTTCACGATCCTGATCCTTGAGCGTGAGCGTCGGCGGCAAGGTCCACACGCCTTTCGGATAGTCCTTGGTGTCCTTCGGGTTGGCGTTGATCTCGCTCTGCGCGACGAGCTTGAAGCCCGCGTCGGTTGCCAGCTTGATCACCGCGTCCACGGGCAGATAGCCGGTGTTCTTGTTCTCGGCCAGGGTCGTGCCAGGCTTGGCGCGATGATCGACCACGCCGAGCGTGCCGCCGGGCTTGAGCACATCGAAAAACGCCTTGAACATCGGCACTTCGCTGCCTTCGTCAGTCATGTTGTGCACGTTGCGAAACGTGAGCACGACATCGGCGCTGCCCGGCGGACCGAGCACGGCCGTCTTGGGCACGAACTCGACGATCTTCGCCGCGCCGAAGTGCGCCGGGTCGGCATCGAACTTGCCACGCAGCCCCTTCTTGTCGTCGGCCGCTTCGCCGGCTGGCTTGTCCGGCTTGATGATCGCAGCGATGTAGTGGCCTTTGTCCTTGAGCAATGGCGCAAGAATCTCCGCATACCAGCCGCCGCCCGGAAAGATTTCGATCAATGTCTGCGTCGGCGTGACTCCAAAAAACTCCAGCGTCTGTTTCGGATGACGATACTGATCGCGCGCCTTGTTTTTGTCCGAGCGCCAATCGCCGGCGAGGATCGTATCGATGCTCGTCGCGTTGGCCGGCGTCGTGCCCGCGCCCGATGGCGCCTTCTGCGCGTGGGCGAGCGAACCGATCGCCAATAGCGCACTCATTGCACAAACCATTTTCACTATCGTTTTCATGTGTATTTTCCTGATTGGGAGCCAGAACGATTATTGACCGGCAGTGAGGCCGAAAGTTTGTGCCTTGAGCCGCACTTGTTCGGAATACGGCGGCACGTCGACGAGTTGTCCCGCAGCGAACGCCTGCTGCATATCCTGCCACCAGCGTACCGTAAAAATATCGTCGTGCGCTTCCAGCAACGCCTGGCGCTGCGACTCGTCCATGCCGAGAAAGCGCGGGAACTGCTCGGGAAACACATCCAGCGGACCGACATAGAACGCGTCGCTGCCATTGCCGTCGTCGTCGGGCAATTCGCGGAACCGGCATTCGCTGACCAGACATAGTTCGTCGTAGTCGTAGAAAATCACCCGGTTGTGACCGGTCACGCCGAAATTCTTCAGCAGCAGATCGCCCGGGAAAATATTGCTCGCGGCCAGATCGCGGATCGCCTGGCCGTAATCGACGACGGCGCGCCGCGCGGCCTCGGCGTCGGCTTCGCGCAGATACAGGTTCAGCGGGCGCATGCGGCGCTCGACATAGCAATGCGCGATCACCAGATCGTCGCCGTCGAGCTGCGCTGTTTCGCTGCAGCTGGTCAGCAGTTCCTCGAGCAGGGCCGGTGCGAACTGCGCGCGCGGAAAGCGCAGCCAGCGGAATTCCTGCGCATCGACCAGGCGCCCGGCGCGATCGTGGCGGAATACCATGGTGTATTTCTGCATGACCTCGGCGCGCACGCTTTCCTTGGGAAACGCGAACTTGTCGCGGATCAGCTTGAATACCAGCGCATACGAAGGCAGGGTGAACACGGCCATGACCATGCCGGGTTCGCCGTCGGCGTGGACGAATCGCTCCTCGCGGTTGGCGCCAAGATGGCGGAAGAAATGCCGGTAGCGCTCGGTCTTGCCCTGCTTGGCGCG
>JAYTQX010000201.1:0-9744 GCA_043746455.1 Pseudomonadota bacterium | reverse complement strand
CTCGGCCCGGTCCCGCTCGTCTACGTCGGCCGCGAGGCGACGCTGGAACATGGCACGTTGCGCGATCTCGCCCCGACTGCGCTAGCGCTGATGGGATTGGCGCAGCCTGCCGACATGACCGGCCATTCACTCGTCCGCCTCTCTTGAGGTTGCTTTCGCTGTTCGATTCTCTTTTGTCATTCCTGCGCGCCTGCGGGCCATTCGCTGCGCGAATGTTCGCTCCGGCGTCCTGCCTACGCAGTCCCGCTTTCGCGGGAATGACGGCAAATGTTGCAGCGGTCATTCTCGCCCTGGGCGCGATATTAGGAACAAGTCAGGCGCGCGCGCAGGCCGCCGATACCCCGCGCACCACGCAAGAGACGCAAGCCAAACAAAAACTCGACGACGTGCGTGCGGAAATAAAAAAAATCAGCGAAGCTCAGAAAGAAATCGCGAGTCAGAAGAACGACGCCGACGCCACCCTGCGCGAGCAGGAATTGAAGGTCGCCGCGAGTGCGAAAGATCTGCGCGCGATCGATCAGAAACTCGCGGCGCAGCAGGACAAGCTCAAGGATCTTGAGACCCAGCGCGATGCGCTTAACGTGAAGTTGCAGTCGCAGCGCGAGGCATTGGCCGCGCTGCTGCGTTCGGCCTATGCGCTGGGCAACAACGAGGAGCTGAAGCTGTTGCTGGCGCAGGAAGACAGCGCGGCGATCGGGCGCATGCTCGCGTATTTCCGCTATTTCGAACACGCGCGCATCGGCGAAATCGACAACCTGCTGAAGAGTCTGAACGCGCTGGCGCTGGTGCAAAGCGCGATCGATCGGGAGACCGCCGAACTCAAGGCGTCGCGCGATGAGCGCGCCGCACAGGCGCAGGCGCTCGATGCGGAGCGTACCCAGCGGCGTGCGCTGCTGGCCGATCTGGAGAATCAGCTGAAGGACGAACAGGCGCGCCTCGCCACGCTCGGCAAGGACGAAAAAGGCCTCGTCGATCTGCTGGAAAAACTGCGCGACGTGTTCGCCGATATTCCCAAACAGATCGCCGGCGCGGAACCCTTCGTCCAATTGCGCGGTCGATTGAATTGGCCGGCACGCGGCAGGATCATTGCCAGGTTCGGCGTCAAGGAAGGCCAAGGCGGCGACCGCACCAGCAATGGCGTGGTGATCGCCGCGGTGGAAGGCAGCGAGGTGCACGCGGTCTCGCACGGGCGCGTGGTGTTCGCCGACTGGATGCGCGGTTTCGGTCTGCTGCTGATCGTCGATCACGGCGACGGATTCCTGAGCCTGTACGGTTACAACGAAACCCTGCTCAAGGATGTCGGCGACTGGGTCGGCGCGAATGAGACGATCGCCAGCAGCGGCGTCAGCGGCGGGCAGAAAACCGCGGGCGTGTATTTCGAGTTGCGCGCGCAGGGCAAGCCGGTCGATCCGCGCGCGTGGCTCAAGCCTTGATTGTCGGCGCGCGCGGCCCTATTGCGTTTAACGTGATTGCTGCGCTTGCAGCCCTATAATCGAACGTGTTTGCTGATCTTGAAGGATCGCGTTTATGTCGGCCAAAGTCGTAGTTGCCACGCTCGCCTTGCTCATCGCGCCGTGCGTGTTGTCCGCGGACGAAGCGAAACCGGAGGCACCGGCCGTCGCCGCGTCGCCTGCGCAGAAGCCGGTCAATCTCGACGATATCCGCGCCTTCGCCGCGGTGTTCGGTCTGGTCAAGCAGGCCTATGTCGAGCCGGTCGACGACAAGACCCTGATGCAGGCGGCGATCCGCGGCCTGCTTGGCAATCTGGATCCGCACAGCGAATATCTGGATGCGAAGGCGATGGAATCGCTGAGCGAGGACACCAGCGGCAGCTACAACGGTCTGGGTCTGGAAGTCATCAACGTCGACGGCGCCCTGCGTGTGGTCGCGCCGATCGACGACACGCCGGCCGAACGCGGCGGCATCAAGCCCGGCGACATCATCGTACGTATCGACGGCAAGGCGATCACGCCGGAAAACTCGGCCGAGGCGGTCAACCTGCTGCGCGGCAAGATCGGCACGTCGGTCACGCTCGGCGTGCTGCACGAGGCGGCGACGGTACCGGTCGATATCAAACTCACGCGCGAGCTGATCAAGGTCGCCAGCGTGCGCGGACGCTGGGCCGAGCCCGGCTACGCCTATCTGCGCATCGTGCAGTTTCAGGAAGACACCGGCAGCGAAGTCAGGCGCAAGCTGGCCAAGCTGCGCGAAAAGCAGGGTGCGCTGCGCGGGGTGATTCTGGATTTGCGCAGCAATCCCGGTGGCCTGCTGACGTCCGCAGTTGAAGTCAGCGACGAATTTCTCGACAGCGGCATCATCGTCACCACCAAGGGGCGGCTGAAAGAGTCCGACCTGAGCTTCAACGCCACGCGCGGCGATCTCGCCGACGGTGCGCCGATTGTCGTGCTCGTCGACAACGGCACCGCATCGGCTGCCGAAATCGTCGCCGGTGCGCTCAAGGACAACCACCGCGCGCTGATCATGGGCCGGCGCACCTTCGGCAAGGGCTCGGTGCAGACCGTGCTGCCGCTCGACGACACGCATGCGGTCAAGCTGACCACGGCGCGGTACTACACGCCGAGCGGCATTTCGATCCAGGCAGCCGGCATCCATCCGGATATTGAACTGGGCGATTTGAAACTCGTCGTGCGCGACTCGGAGCCGAGCCTGATCACCGGCGAACGCGACCTGCCGAATCATCTGAAGGGCGACAACGAAGGTACCGAAGACAAGGCCAGCGCGCGCAGCAATGTCGACGACTACGCGTTGACCGAGGCGCTCAACGTGCTCAAGGGTTTGGCCTTGCAGCGCAAGCCGGCGCCTATGGAAACTGCAACCCCGGTGCCGGCGCCGAAAAAAGGCTAGGCCGCGGCGCGACCCAAGGGGCGAGACACTCGACGTGATCAGCAAGCTGTGGTTTGAGTCGCGTCCGAGTCGCACCTTGGCCGCATATTCGACGGCACCTGCGCCCTTGGTGTCGGTAGTTGTCAGGCCGGCGCTTGGCCTGTCCCGAATGGCGCCATGTACCTGTGGCAGTCGGCAGCGCTACAAGCATTGTTGCGGCAAAGTCGCAGATGGAATTCCCGCCGGCATCAAAGCTGCCTTGAGCGCTGAAATCCAGGCCGAGGTGCTGCTCCAGCATGCCGACTTCCTGTTGCACTCGGGTGAAGCGAGCAAGGCAGCGGAGCTAATCGAGCCCCTGCAGCCACGCAATGTCCGCAGCGCATGGATCGCCCGCGAGGCTGCGGAGACTTGCATGGACATGCACCGGCTGCATGCGGCGCAGGCGTTGCTGCAACGTGCTACCGAGCTCGCTCCCGGCGATCCGGAAACGGCTGAAGTGTCCGCAGAATGCAGTCGCCTCCTGTTGCGCGCATCGGCATGGCAAGCAGCAGGCCAGACCCTGCGTGCGGTGCTGGATCGAATCAACGCGCGCGCGCAACAGCCCGCGGCGTCGCGCCGCATTCATATCGTCTGCAAGCTGGACACGATCGGCGGGACCGAGCGTCGTGCATTGAACCTGTATCGCTGCTTGTCGGCGCACGCCGATGTGACGCTGTGGTCGACAACACCGGTGCTGGCGGCGCACGCTGCCAGCGTTCCGATCCGCCAGATTACCGCCAACGCCGCGCCGGCAGGGGGCAGCTTGGCCGTGATCGGAACCTATTTTGCCTGCGGCGCTTGGCTGGAATCGGCGGCGTTCGATCGCGTCGTCATCTGCCACAACCTTGCCGAGCAATATCAAAGCCTCGGCAAGCGGCTCGTGCAGATCGAGGCGAACCCTTCGCGGCCGCAGGTGAAGTTGACCTTTCCCTCAAATCTTTTCAGGGAGTCCACGGGACTTCCGGGTCTCGTGGAACATTCATCCGTGGATGTGAATGTTTTCCAGCGCTCCACGCCGCGGCCCGCCAAAACCGCCGGCTTGATCGTCGGCCGTCACGGGCGTGCCTATCCGCTGAAGTTTCACCCCAACGACCCGTCCTTCTTTCGCGCCTTGATCGCGCGTGGACACCGGGTCAGGATTCTCGGCGGAACGGCCATAGCGCCGGCATTCGCAAACGACACCGGCACGCTGCCGGAGCTGCTTGCGCTCGGGTCGGAACACGCCAGGGATTTTCTGGCCAGTCTCGATGTGTTCCTCTATCGCAAACATCCGCAGTTTTTCGAGACCGGCGGGACGGTCATATTCGAAGCCATGGCGATGGCCCTGCCAGTCGTCGCGTTTCCCGAACTCTGCAGTCATGCGGAATTGATCGAGCATGGCCGCAACGGATTCATCGTTCACAGCGAAGCCGAGGCGATTGAAGTGCTCGATCGCCTAATGCGCGATCCGGCGTTGCGTGAGCAAGTCGGGCGCGCCGCACGGGCCACGATCGTCGAATTGATGCGCCGGCAGGAGTCCGCGATCGTCGCGTATTACCTGGGCGCTGGCAATTCATAGCGGCCAGCGCAGCCGTGCTCAATGCTCGCCGCGTCTTGGCGGCGCGACCGGGAACGGCATGACCTTTTCCCCGCTGACTGCGTCGCGGATGCTCAGCGGCCCGCGCTTTTCGACTTCCTCGACGCGCACGATGCACTGGATCGGCAGATGCAGCACGCGGGTGTGCTTGAACTCCTCGCGCAGGCGTTCCTCGGTCGGGTCGATGAGCACGCCGTCGCCCTGCTGATCGAACAGGATGTCGCCGATCTCGGTGAATCCCCATAGCGTGCTCGAGCCGACATGCTGCGCGTACAGCTCCAGGGTCTTGCCTTGGCTGAGAAAGGTGACTTTGTATAGTTTTTTGCTTCTCATGCGCGCATTGTCACACGACCCGTGGTGCGAGGCGAGAAGGTTCCAGGTTTCCCTCAGCCCTCAGCGGTAATTATTGTCGCAATCGCCGGGCGATCGCCGGGCGTGAGATCAGCGCAAAAACGATGCCGATCGCGAAGCCGACGATGTGCGTCCACCATGCCACGGCCGCGCCGAAGGCCGGACCGACGAAGGTGAAGGCGACCTGCAGCAGTGCCCAGAAGCCGATCAGCAGCGGTGCCGGCACGCGCACGAACTCGAGGAACATGCCCAGCGGCAGCACCAGGCCCAGGCGCGCGCGCGGAAACAGGCCAAGGTAGGCGCCGATGATCGCGGACACTGCGCCGCTCGAGCCGACGATCGGCGCATTCGCGCTGGCCAAGATGAAGGCCTCGGCAAGGTTTGCCAGCGCACCTCCGACAAAGAACAGGAAGAGGAAGCGCCAGGGCCCGAGCGCTCGCTCGGCGGGCACGCCGAAAATCATCAGGAACATCAGATCGCCGCCGAGATGCAGCCAGCCCGCGTGGATGAACAAGGCGGTGATCAGGCGCAGCCAGCGCAGCTCGGACAATTGCTGCAGCAGCGGCACTTGCGCATCGAACAGCCAGGCCGGCACCGTGCCCCATTCGCGCACGAACTGCACACGCGCGGCTTCTGGCGTGATGGCCAGCCAAAGAAACAGCGCCACGCAACAGGCGATGATGACGAAGGTCGCCCACGGCGGAGGCGGCTTGCGGCGCCTGTCGACTTGTACGAACACGGCGGTTCCTCAACTATCCCGCATGTCAGGAGCCCGGACGTGGCAAGAAGAAACGCTGGCCGTGGAATTCGAGAACGACGCCGTTCGCGCGGATTTCGCGCAAAGCGACCGTATCCTTGATCGTGTCGCCCTCCATTCTGCGCTCGCCGCCGACGACGACGAAACGCCGCGTCGCATCGGGCGAGTACACCTGCATGCTGATCAGGATATCGGGCAGGTCCTTGCGCACGCTGTAGGGCATATCGTCGATCGATGGCACTGCGGGTGCATCCGCTGGCTGATGGGTCGGCGGCGAACGCGATGCCGCGGAATTTATCGTTGTCGCGACAGCTGGCGGCGTCGCCACGGTTGCGCCTTGCACGGCGGTCGGCGCAGCGGCCGAGGCGGATGTGGACGCAGTCGTTGCGAGGGCGGCATTCGGCGATGGCGTTGCCTGCGGCACGCTGCGTGCTGCGGTCACTGGTGCGGCAGTCGCAGGCTCCGCTGGTGATGGTGTGCTGGCGGGCGCGGGCGACACCGGTCTGGACACGACGGGGCGTGCAGCGGGCGCGGGGTTCGAGCGCCGTGTATCCGCACTGGCTGTGACCGCGGCGATAGCGGACGGCGCAACGTTCGGTCTGGTCGCGGCGTTCGTCGCAACATTGCCGTCGACCGAGGCCGGCTGCGACCGCAACCACCACCAGCCGCCGGCGGCGGCGATCGCGATCGCGAGCAGGAGCCACGGCAGCGGAGTGCGCCGGCGCCGGCGCGCCGTGAACGGCGTGCCCAGACCGGGCGCCTCGCCGAGACGACGTTGCGATTCGGATTTCTTCAAGGCTTCGAGAATCAACGACATGTGGGGTTTCCGGTGAATCGGCGTTTGCGCAATCCGCGCGCCAGCCGGGACTGTCTTTACACTTTTATACTATTTGCATATCGCCGCGGCGCCTGCCGCGCAGATGGGTGTAAGGTTTTCGGCATTCACTCCAGCGTGCGCGCAAGATGCGGACCGGCCGGATCGAGCGCCGACAGCGCGAACAGCGTTTCCGGGCCGACGATCGCGTCGGGCTGGATGCCGTACGCGGTCTGCAGTTTGCGCACGCGCTCGTCCAGCGCCGCGTCGAAAAATGCCGGCCCGCTGTCCGCGGCCTTGCCGTCCATGCGCGCAAGCTGGGTCTTGATCCAGGCCACGCCCGCGCCGGCGTCGCCGTTGCGCAGCTTCACAGGCACGCCTTCGGGCAGGCGCCACAGCGCGATGAATTCGCCGCTCCACATCTCGCCGAGCCGCGCCTTGTCGAGCGCGAGACTTTCGCCGGCGAAATCGAGCCTGACCTGATTGCCGGCTGCGCTTTGCAGCAGCGCGTAGCCCTGCGCATCGTCCTTGGCCAGCAGCAGGATCAGCGGTCGGTCGAAGCGCGCGAGTTGTTCGATGGTTGCGTGTCCGCGCAGGCAATCCAGGCCCGGGAACACCACCGTCTGGCAGCGCGTCGCATCGCGTACGGAAATGTCGCTGGAATTGACCTGCCAACGCGACAGGAGTTGCGTCCATGCGGCCAGTTCCGAATCCGGATTGCGCTTGAGCGCGGCAAGCAGGCGCTGCTCGGCGATTTTTCCCGGATCGGGTTTTGGCACGGCCGGAGCCACTGCCTTTGCGGCCGCCGCCGCCACCAGGGCGGCTTGCTCGTCGCTTCGACGTTGCGCAAGGTAGCTGCCCACGCCGGCCAGCGCGATTACAACCAGCGCCGCCGCGGCCCAGCGCCCGTAGCGATACAACCAGTAACGCGTCGTGCCGGGCAGGGTTTCGTCGGCGGCGCGATCGACCAGGCGCTCGCCGATCGTGCCCTGTTCGCGCGCGTAACCGGCCATCAGCGAGCGGTCGGCAATCACGTTGATCAGCCGCGGAATGCCACCCGAGCGCTTGTACACGGCACGCAGGGCGAGGCGCGAAAACGGCGAGCGCACCGAACCGGCGACGGCGAGGCGGTGGCGCACATAGCCTTCGGTTTCGTCGCGATCGAGCGGGGTCAGGTGATAGCGCGCGGTGATGCGCTGGGCGAGCTGACGCAGTTCGGTGTCGTTGAGTTTTTCGCGCAGTTCGGGCTGGCCCAGAAGGATGATCTGCAGCAGCTTCTGCGTCGGCGTTTCCAGATTGGTCAGCAGGCGCACCTGCTCGAGCGATTCGGTCGACAGGTTTTGCGCCTCGTCGACGATCAGCACCACGCGCAGGCCCTGCGCATAGGCGTCGAGCAGATAGGCGTTGAGCGTATCGACCAGCCCCTTGAGGCTGCCTTTCTTGTCGGCAATGGACAGATGCAACTCGTCGCAGATCGATTCGAGCAGTTCGATCGGCGACAGCTTCGGATTGAGCACGAGCGCAACGCGTGTGTTCTCCGGCAATTGCTCGAGCAGCAGCCGACACAGCGTCGTCTTGCCGGTGCCGACCTCGCCGGTCAATTGCACGAAACCGCCGCCGCCACCCTTGCCGACGCCGTAAAGCAGGTGCGCGAGCGCGTCCCGGTGGCGCTCGGACAGAAACACGTAGCGCGGATCGGGGGTGATCGAAAACGGGGCCTCTTTGAGGCCGTAGAACTCCAGATACATAGGGTTACTTTACCCTGTGCGGGAGTAAAAGTTGCTAGTTTCCTTCCTGCTGAGGCAAGCTGGTTGCAATGGGAGCGGAATCCAGCCCAGGGCCGGTTGACGACGTGCTGAGACGACTCGCGCGCAGACCGAACTGTTTGCACGAGGCATCGACTTGTTGCGGAGCGCTTCCATGACCACGGCACGCGTCGACAAGGTAATTGCGACGAACTTCGGCGCCCTCCGCGCGAAATACGGTGCCGGTCTGGAAAAAATCCGCACTGCCCTTGCGGCCCTGGTCGCGGCGGACAAGGCGTGCGGAATAGCGACTCGGGTTATCGCGATCGACCACGCCGGCGCGATGGCCAGGGTGGGCGGAAGCGCGGTCACGTCCGCGTCCAGCCCGAAACAGAACAAGGCCGCGATCGATGCGATCTACAAGGCCTTGACGCCGGATTATCTGTGTCTGCTCGGCTCCGTCGATGTCATCCCGCACCAGGATCTCGCCAATCCGGCCCTGGGCGATGGCGACGCATTGGCGGCCAGCGATCTGCCGTATGCCTGCAACCATCCCTACAGCAACAAGGTTGCGAATTTCATGCAGCCGACCCGCGTCGTCGGCCGCCTGCCGGACGTGACCGCCGGCAAAGACCCGGGTTACCTGGTCAAGCTGCTCGACACGGCGGCGAAAGCCACGAGTTTGCCCGCGAGCAGATACGAGGCGTACCTCGGCCTGACCACGATCTCATGGCACGCATCGACCCACCTCAGCCTGGTGAACATCTTCGGCAACGGTACGGATTTGCATAGGGTGCCGCCGAAGGGGCCGCCGTGGCGTTCCATCGGACGTCTGGCGCACTTCATCAACTGCCACGGTTCATCCGCCGACTTTCATTTTTACGGCAAGAAAAGGGAAAAATTCACGATCGCCCATGACGCCACGAAATTGCACGGCGTCAAACCCGGCACCGTGGTCAGCGCCGAATGCTGCTACGGCGCCGAGCTCTACGATCCGGCGCGCACACAGGGGCAGGCTGGCATCTGCAACACCTATCTCGGACTCGGCGCGCATGCCTTCTTCGGTAGCTCGACCATTGCCTACGGGCCCAACACCGGCAACAGCCAGGCCGACTTGATCTGTCAGTATTTCCTGCAGCGTGTGTTGCAGGGCGCATCGGTCGGCGAAGCGGTCTTGCTCGCGCGGCTGAGCTTCATCAAGCAGATGTCGGTGGCCGCGCCCACCGATCTGAAGACCCTCGCGCAGTTCAACCTGATGGCCGATCCTTCCGTGCATCCGGTCGCGGCGCCGCCGGTGGGTCATCATGATTCGATCATGGCCGACAAGAAAGCGTCCGCGAGCCAACCCAAATCCGCCGCGCCGGAACTCGACGTGCGCACCGCCTCGCGTGCGCAGCGCCGTCGTCACCTGGCGGCACTCGGAGCGGTGCTCAGCTCGACCGTCGCCACGGTCGAGACCGATTCGCGGCGCGCGGCGACCGGCAGCATCGCCAAGCTTCTGCAGCGCGAATTGCACAGTCAGGGCGCCAAGGACCATGCGATTTGCGCGTACACGCTGAACTTGCCCAAGGCGGTGGAAATGTCCGCGAGCTTCGGTCTTGCCGCGACGAAAACTCCC